>SHAT01000037.1 GCA_004213175.1 Pseudomonadota bacterium
AAAGAAACAAGTTCGATCGATTTCGAATACAACGATGTTCATTTTAATCAGGACTGCTTCCATATATTCGCTGGGTTATGTGCCGTCGACAATCGTGAAAATGTTGAAAGAATGCTGCAGGCTCTGAAGGATAATGGACAAGTTTGTACTAGAATGGGGGCGTATAAACCTCGAACAAATCCATATTCTTTTCAGGGACACGGTAAAGCATGTCTACCTTATGTTTTCGAGTTGTCAGGAAAATATGGGATCAAGGTGATTGCGATGGAAGTCACCCATGAATCTCATATTGAGGAAATTGATGAATGCCTCGAAAAATTGGGAAGGCCAACTGGTGTAATGCTGCAAATCGGGACACGCAATACGCAGAATTTTGAATTGCTGAAAGCAATCGGAAGGCAGCACACATACCCCGTTTTGCTCAAACGCGGATTCGGAATTTCATTGAGTGAGTCTCTCAATGCTGCTGAATACTTGGCCAGTGAAGGTAACAACCGGGTTATTTTTTGTTTGAGAGGAATGAAAACATCATTCAACGAGCCACACCGTAACATGGTCGATTTTGCTCATATACCGATCGTCAAACGTTTGACCAGAATGCCTGTTTGTATCGACCCCTCCCATTCTGTAGGAACAAGAGATTCTTCTCCGGATGAAATTTTGGATGTTTTACATTCTACTTCACAGGGAATTATCTCTGGTGCGAATATGGTACTAGTGGATTTTCATCCCTCTCCTTCGGAAGCTCTTGTGGACGGTCCGCAAGCCTTGACTCTAGATGAATTGACAAAGTTTATTGAAGACACCAGGATTACAAGGGAAGCTTACAAAAAAAGAGTCACTCTTTGGAAATAGTAATAATAAATAATTCCCCGCTTTTACAAATTGACCTTATATAGAGAAAATTAGTTCTTACTCAGATAGTCTGCTTCCAAACGTCCTTTTTCTTCATCTACAAAATAGAACAGCACAGCACCGATCACAAACAACACAATTATAGAAGCAATACTCCAACGTGCTGCATCCTGACCCACTTCGATTAGCTCTTCCGCGCTTGGATTTTCTGGCATCAATACGTTTCGCATCATGAGTCCTACAATTCCCATTAGAGCCGGCCCGAGAATAGCGGCGAATTTACCGAGCATATTATAAAATCCGAAATATTCTGCAACCTGATTTTTAGGGATAATGCGTGAATAATAGGAACGGCTTAACGCCTGAATACCTCCTTGTACCAGACCAATAACAACAGCCAGAACATAAAATTCATATTTCTCACGCATCATCGTACCCCAGATTGTCACAGCGATATAAACTCCAATGGCTAGAAATATTGAAGGACGCACCCCCCAGCGCTCTCCTAATCTCCCAAAAATAAGTGCTGCTGGGAAACCCACAAATTGTACAATCAAAAGGGCGATTATCAGATCATTCGATTCAAAACCAATCGTTATTCCATAATCCACTGCCATCTTGACTATCGTATCAACACCATCAATATAAAACCAATAAGCAAGCAAAAACAATAGTACAGTTTTTAAATGACGTATTTCCTGAAAAGTTCTAAAAAGCTGATTAAATCCTTCTCTGATTGAATTCTCCCGGCTCTTATTTTTTCCAATTTCGGGTTCTGGAACCCATGCTATGCTAATTAATGTAAATGTTCCCCACCAGAGAGCAACACTCACAAAAGACCAACGTACAGCTTCACCAGCATCAGCAAGTCCGAAAATAGTGGGTTGGAGAGTCATCACAACATTTAATAAAAACAACAATCCTCCACCGAGGTAACCCATGGCGAACCCTAAACTGGATACTGAGTCTACATTTGATTCATCCGCCACACTGGGTAAAAGCGAATCATAAAAAATATTCGCACCGGAAAATCCGATTACTCCCATCACATAAACAAAAATAGCGAGCACCCATTCACCTTTTCCGACTAGATAAAGGCCTGCCGTCATCAAGACTCCTAAATAGGCAAAGAAAATCATAAATTTTTTCTTAAATGAACCTCGGTCAGCAATTGCTCCAAGCAAAGGTGCCATTAGCGCAACCAGCAAACTTGCGATTGAATTCCCGAAACCGAGCATTGCTGTACTTTGATTTACATCTACACCAATACTCCAGTACTGCTTGAAGAAAATTGGGAAAAAACCAGCCATAACAGTGGTGGCAAAAGCTGAGTTTGCCCAGTCATACATAGCCCAACCCCAGACTAATTTGCTTTTCTGTTTCATTTTATATCCATAAGAATGGGGCTTGAGTTAATTAATTTCAGAAGCTTCCGGTGACTCAAGATTTTCTTTAACTTTTTGCTGAATCAGCTTTGAAATCCCGAGTGCTTCATCGTGCGTCATTTCAATAGCTGTCACTTGGTGCATCCTGCCGTCCACTGATTTAAGTGCCAGTAAAATACCGGTGGGACATGTCCCTACTTCCAACTCCATTTTAGCCATTAGTTAACTCCTCAATATTTTTTTAAAACAAAAAGATAAAATGTTCCGTGGATTTTGACGATATTCACATTTTTCTACAAGCTGAAACGTGATGATCAATTCAATTCTTTGAGATATTGCCGGTATTCTGTTAGAGTTATTCTTTAATACTTACTCATCTTTAATACCAGTAAAATCCTAAAACATGGATAACGATTATTACGTACTTTCTGCAAGCTCTTCTTGTATTGAAGGTATTTGTCTGAGTAAAAAAAATAATACTCTTTCCATAACAAGAGACAGTGTTGGGTTTCCCAAATTAAACGAAACTGATTTAGAGGAAGAAAAAGGAGCTAATTCGGGACAATGGATTAAGCGGATCGGTATGTTTTTGGACCATCAGCAATGGCGCAATCACGCAATCACATTTCTATTGCCTGCACAAGATGTAACTTTCCGCAAAATAACTTTTCCATTTAAGGAACGGAAAAAAGTAGAACAAGCATTGCCTTTTGAATTGGAAGAGGAATTGATGGGCAACCTTGCGGATTCTGCTTATAGTGTGGAGGTACATCTAATGTCAGAGCAAAATTCAGAAGCTCTGGTTTTGCTCATGGAACGCGAACAATTAGAACAATTAAAGCAGTTGTGTATGAAGAGGGACTTGTTAATTCGGAACATTGATTGTGCTGCATATGCGCTTTTTCGTTCAAAAATTCATGATAATTCAAACGTGCTCGAACCAAGGGATTTATTTCAAATATACCTGGGTGGAGATGAAACTTTCGTAAACACTGTCCGTGAAGGTCGTTTGGATGAAATTAAGATTTTTCCCAACACTATTCCAGAAATTCTCAGAAAACATTTCTCCAACACAGAAAAAACTCTTCCGTCTTTCCTACAAACTTTCGCCAAAGATCCGGATAAATCAAATAATGCCGAAAGCAGAAATGATGAGGCTGAAGTTTTTCGTCAAATCAAAGAGGAACTACGCTGGTTATGCTCACAACTCACCATGCATTTGCGAATTAAAAACTTTACGTCTGAAAGTCAAATTGAAGTCCATGGAATCTTTGGTCCATCGATTAAATGGGATGGTGTTATATTCCGGATACGTTCATTCCCACTGCCTGAAGTAGAAGCTTTTACTGAGAGATCTGGAGAAAGATTAAACTTCTTAGCAAACTCGGATATTGAATTAGCAGATGAAATAAAAGTCAGTTCAAAGCTGGAGACGAAAGTTCCTAACACGCTTGAAGAATTAATGATAGAGGCAAAGCAGCGTAAAGAATCAGATGAAAAAATACAAAATTACACAACAGAAACTGATCCTAATTACGCAAATGAAAAGGTTAGGGAAAAACATAATAAAGAGAATATTTCGGTTTCTGAACTTGATTCAATCAATCTAAAAGAATCACTGCTTTCTTTAACTGACCGTAAACATTGGGGGATGCTTGGTGAACTTCGCAAAAAAGTTGATATTTTGCTGGAGCCACACAAACTAAGTCTCTATCACGAAAGCACTCCATGGAGACATTTTTTACTTAGGAATCGTTTCACAATCTCTGTGACGGTAAGTTTAATGATAATACTTACAGCAAGTTATGTCGTACAGAAAAACACAAGATTAAACCTCCTCCAAGAAAACATAACACGGACAGAAAAGCTTATAAAAACTGAACTACGCAGAGTCCTCCCAAAAAATTCTGCTACAGGCATCAATAAAATGATGATTGAACTACAGGAAAATATAAAGAATCGAAAAGAATATATTGAAACCAGTAATAAATTTGAAAAACGTGAGTATTTTAATTTGATTTTTCTTCAAAAAATTTCTGTTCTGCTGGATGTAGACGCGCCTTTCCAAGTAGACAATTTAGAATTTGCACCTGATCGTTTTTCAATCAGCGGAACTATTGACAGCTACGATATGCTTCAGGTTCTGAAAAACAATTTGCAAGATATTGAGGAATTTAAATCTCGTAAAATCATCGAAAGTAATCGCAAAAGCCCGGAAGGAATTGTTTACAAAATTACAATTGAAATAAAATAAGTGTTAATATTTTAACTTTTTTTAGCAAACGTGAAATCAAGCATAGAGAGCTCAAGGAAACAGAAACTTACGGTAAACGAAAGCGGACAAGGCTATTTCACCCAGCCCACAGTTTTCCAGAATCAACTCGTATTCGTGAGTGAGAACGACTTATGGTATGCCCCACTTGAAGGAGGACGTGCCCAACGCTTGACCAGTGCAAGAAGCGAAACTCACTCCCCCGCCTTTTCTCCAGACGGACACTGGATTGCCTGCTGTACCAAGGAAGAAGGTGAGCATGACGTTTATTTAATGGAATCCGGCGGGGGGCCACTCCAACGCCTGACTTGGCTAAACAGTGTAACGCATATTGTGGGTTGGTCACTTGATGGTCAATATATCTGGTTCCGCAGTACACATCAGGCTGTGCATAATCGTGGTAGCGACGCCTGGCTTTTTAAGGTTTCTCTCAACGGCGGACCTGTAGAAAATTTGCCTTTCGGTCCGGCAATGACAGCGAATCAGCAATTGAGAGGAAAAAATGGCATTGTTCTGGGACGAAACACTATGAATAATTCACGCTGGAAACGCTATCGTGGAGGTATGACCGGTGAAATCTGGATTGACACACAGAATAAAGGAAATTTTAAACGTTTGTTAGGTGATCTTACGGGGAATCCTGTTAGACCGTTTTGGTTGGGGGAAAGGCTTTGGTTTATTTCAGATCATGAAGGTTTAGGCAATTTGTATTCCTGCAATAATCTAGGTAAAGAGCTCCGGCAGGAAACTTTTCAAAAAGAATACTACGTACGTTTTCCTGCAACAGATTCTAATACAATTGTCTATCACGTTGGTGGAGAATTGTGGAAACTTGATCCACGGGAAAAAACTTCTCCTAACCGTGAGAGTCAAATAAAGATTGGCTGGCATTCAACAAAAAGCCGTTTACAGCGTCGATTTTTTTATGGCGAAACATACTGGGAAGAGACCATGCTTCACCCTAAGGGACATGAGATTACACTTACTGCACGAGGAAAATTATTTTCTATGCCACTTTGGGAACAGGCAGTTCGTCAACACGGAATTCGTGACGGAGTACGCTATCGTTTGCCCTGTTGGCTCCCTGACGGGAATATAGTTGCAATTTCAGATACATGCTTAATAAAAAGTAAAGCAGAAAAATATTCAGCCACGGAGGAACAATTAGACATCTTTGGATCCTTTCCGTCCGAAACACCTGTTTTTTCACATAAGCTTCCTGCTGGGCGTATCCAGGAAATGGCCGTTTCACCAAGATATCCGCACCTCGCGTTAACGACTAGTCGGATGGAACTTTTTTTAATGAATGCAGGCAACGGACATATTAACAAACTAGATCACTCAGAGGTTCGTGAAATCCGTGAGGTTGTTTTTTCGCCTGATGGAAGATGGCTAGCCTACACAAAATATTTGAGTCTGGAATTAACTGCAATTTTCCTGGTAAATCTGAATCCATCCCCAAATGGCAAACGTGTTAAACCATCTGAATCGTTTCAAATCACGCAACCGGTACGTTACGATTTCTGCCCTTCTTTTGATCCGGACGGTCGCTGGTTGTATTTTCTTTCTTCAAGAATTTTCAACCCTATCTGGGACACTGTGCAAACAGGCACCTCTTTTTCCCGTTCAATGAAACCGTATCTCTTAACACTAAAAAAAGACACACAAAATCCTTTTGTACAAAAACCTAATGCCCCCGGACGTGAAACAATTGAAACTGAAAGTGGTATTAGTAGCGAGTCGCAAAATGTTAAAAACAAAAAACAAAAAAATCTCAAGATTGAAATAGATTTAGACGGTATTGAAGATAGAATTATAGAATTTCCTGTTACAGAGGGTGTTTATGAACAAATAAAAGGACTTCCAAACAAAGTTGTTTTCAGTGAATTTCCACTCTCAACAAGCTTCAATGATATTTCAACTGAAGATAATCCTGAAAAAGATCAAGGTAACTTGTGGATGTATGATTTTGAGAAGCAGGAAATTGAAACAATAGTGGAAAATGTCGGCTTTATACAAACTTCCACAGTCGATGACGGCGAGAATTCGGCAAGTACCATGCTCTATAGTTCTGGAGATCAGTTACGAGTTTTAGAAGCAGGAATTCCTGTTCCAGAAGAACTTAAAACAGAAAAATATTTTTCAAGAAAAACCGGCTGGCTGGATTTGAATCGCATCCGGATTTCAGTGCAGTATCAGAGAGAATGGATGCAAATGTTTCGGGAATCATGGAGACTGCAAAAAGAGTTTTTTTGGACTGAAGACCTCTCTGGAGTTGATTGGGAAAGAGTATACGAACGCTACGCACGTTTACTGCCAAGAATTGGCTCTCGCTCAGAGCTCTCTGATTTAATCTGGGAAATGCAAGGCGAACTCGGTACGTCCCATGCGTATGAGTATGGTGGCGATTACCCTAACGCACCACGTTATCCGGTCGGATGCTTGGGAGCGGACATTGTTTTTGACTCAAAGAGACGCGTATGGATCTTTAAAAAAATATATTCAGGTGACCTTTGGAAAAACAACGAACATTCACCTTTAGCAGAACCAGGTGTCCCTGTTTATGAGGAAGATGAACTTCTGGCAGTTGGAGGAGTTTTCCTTGATGAACACAAAACTCCTGGTGAGTTGCTAGTGCATCAAGCAGGACAGTTTGTACCAATTACTGTGACCGAAAGCAGTAGAGAAAAAAAAGAGGAAAAAGAGAGTGAATCACATACACGTCAGGTAGTAGTTAAAACCCTGATCGGTGAACAGGGAGTTCGTTACCGTGAGTGGGTCAGGAATAACCTAAAGAGCGTTGACACCCTAACCGGCGGACGCGTCGGTTATCTGCATCTTCCAGACATGAGTACTCATGGGATAGCAGAATTTCATCGAGGTTATTTGACCCAGGTTGACCGTGAGGGTTTGATCGTTGATGTCCGTTATAATGCAGGTGGTATGGTATCCCCGCTTATTCTGGAAAAATTATCACATCGGCATTTGGGTTATGACGTTCCTCGCTGGGGAACACCAGAATCCTATCCTTATCACACTATGAGAGGTCATCTGATCGTTATCGCAAACCAGTTCACTGGCTCAGACGGTGACATGTTCACAGCTAGTTTCCGACAACTACAGCTTGGTCCCCTAATCGGTAAACGTACTTGGGGAGGAGTGATTGGGATTGATGGGCGTTATCAACTGGTAGATGGTACGACAACAACGCAACCACAATATTCCATTTGGTTCCATCATGCAGGTTGGTCAGTTGAAAATCATGGCGTTGATCCTGACATTGAAGTTGAAGACACCCCACAATCTTTTGTTAAAAATGAAGATCCAATGCTTGAACGAAGCGTCCAGAAGATGTTGCTGCTATTAAAAGAAAAACCCGTTCAATCTATAAGTTATTCTCCATCGCCCAGACGTTTACTTCCACATTGAAATAAATTGAGGGCAGAAATACTTTAAAATGCTACAAAAGTTAATCAGACATTCTACTTGTAATTTTTTACATAATTTGAGATATTATGAGGATTATAAATAATTGTTTCTGAGAATATTCTTCGAAAATTTTCCATGCCACTAACTATTCAGCCCCTCATTGATCTTGCTAATACTGATCTGGAATTGCAAACAAACATTTTCTCCCGCACACATTTAGAACGTCAGATCGATACTGCAAGATCTGTTGTTGATAAACATCAAAAATTATTTGAACAAAAAAATGGCGATATAAGTCTCTTAAATAACGAAGGTAGTGAAGTTAAAAAAAATATACAAATTCAGGAACAGTTGATCGTACGTCTCGATGAACAAGTTCCGAAGATACGAAATGAAAAAGAATTTGCTGCAAGCAAAAGCCAGCTTGAAGAAGCCCGCAAATTGTTGGGGATGCTGGAAGAAAAAATGCTTGAATTGGATATGAAAAAAGAAGACCTTGATCAGGAAGTTGAAGCAATTAACACAGAACTTTCTGAATCAAATTCGGCATTTCAAGAAAAAACAGCCGGGCTTTTAAAAAAACATGAAAAAGTAGAAAAGAAGATCTCAAAACTAGAACCTAGAAGAGATCGTTTACTTAAAAAACTTCCACAAAAAATCAAACATTTTTATGAACGTTGCCAGTTAAGTGGAATTTCGACACCAGTCTGTGCAATTCGCGATAAAAGTTGTAGTGGATGTCACATGGTTTTATTACCGCAGTTGGTCAATGAATTGATGGCAAATCCAAATTCCCACAAAAACTGCCCCTATTGTTCTCGCATTTTATACTTTCCGGAAGTTGAGGAAGTAGTAGAGTCATAAGTTGGATTTTCAAAAAATGCTTTTGTATTAGAAGTTGAACAAACATAGATTCAACAAAATACAGTCATGAAAAGAAATGTTGCATTTTTCATACTTGCGCAAACATTTTTTTTAGGCTGCAGCAATGCTACAATACCTTCTGGAATTTTATATCCGGCAGAAAAATCGATGGAGGTCCGCTACCTCTGCCGTCTTCCTTATGCAAATTCATCTGCAGCACATCAATCGTGGAGTAAATCTACTCCCTCGTGGATCTTTCTCAACGGCACAAAAATCATAGTTTATTTCAAAAATGACCGCACATTTGTGTTTCCTAAAACTTCAGAAATAACTCTTCTTCCTGGGAAATACCGTTGCACATTCTAAGAATTTCTGGCTAATTTGCTTTTTCAGTTTGCAAAAATTTCTACATTCTTAAAATACTTCTTTGCTATTTGCTTCAGTTGTAAGTTCTGCCATCACATTGTTTATCATCCTTAATCCAGATTGATCTTTGAGAGTTAGGATAGATTCCGGATGAAACTGTACAGATGCCACTGGTAAATTTTTGTGACGGAGCCCCATTATAAGTCCGGACTTAGTTTTAGCGGTGACTTCCAAACATTCCGGAAGTGAAGATGAATCGACATACAGACTATGGTAAAGACCTGCACTGAGTGGGTTTGGCAATCCGGAATAGAATGAATCTCCACTGTGCACAATCTCTACGGACTTACCGTGAACAGGATGCTCAAGAGTCAGAAGTTTTCCACCAAAATGTTCCGCAATACCCTGATGTCCAAGACAAACTCCGAAAACTGGGATGTCCCTTTTAATTGCTTCACCGACTAATTCTGGAACTTTTTGTTCACGTGGAAATCCCGGGCCTGGAGAAATGAAAAGTAAATCCGGAGAAATTTCATCCAACATCTGATAAGAAAATCCAGAACGGAGGGTGATTACCGTCGCACCACTCTGTCTTACATAACTTGCTAATGTGTGGACAAAACTATCTTGATTGTCGACAAATAAAACAGTTTTTCCAGCACCTATCTGCGGTAAGTCAAGAGTAACTGGAGCCGGCGGTTTACTATCTAAAGTTGCACCCAAAAAGGCGGAGGCTTTAATGTGTGTTTCACGCTCTTCTGCCATAGGATCTGAGTCATAAAGCAAAGTTGCACCTGCCCTCACAGTAGCTTGACCGTTTTTAAGATGGACTGTGCGCAAAGTCATACCAGTACTAACATAACCATTAAACCATAAAAATCCGATACAACCACTATACCATCCACGCGGTGAATTTTCCATATTTTCAATAGTTTGCATCGCAATAGGCTTTGGTGAACCTGTCACTGTACAGGCCCACATGTGTGTCAAAACAGCATCGATTGCATCCCTGTCTTTGATCAAAACACCTTCTAGGTGATCAACAGTGTGAATCAGCCGGGAGTAACGTTCAAGCAAACGTCGCCCAATTAGGCGGACACTTCCTTGCTCACAAATTCTGGACATGTCGTTTCGGTCCACGTCCGTACACATCGTTAGTTCAGATTCTTCTTTTTCCGAAGAAATAAGATTTTTGATCCTTTCGGCTGTTTCCATCGGATCATTACCGACGGACACAGTTCCGGAAATCGGACTTGTTTCAAAACGATTTCCTTTTACGCGAACATACATCTCTGGAGAAGCTCCTACCAGTTGTTCTGTTCCCATGTTGATCAGGAAACTATATGGGCTGGGATTTTGCTCACATATTCTTTTGAATAAAGTTGAGGGCTGCTCCGCGAAAGACGTCGAAAATGATTGTGAAAGTACAACTTCAAAATAATCTCCACGCCGACAGCCTTCCTTAATTTTTGCCACTTTTTGCTCAAACTCACCTTGAACGTGATCACATTTAATTTCCCCGTCTGCCTTTGCATAAACAACCGGAAATTCAGCACCAGTATTCCACCAACTTTCTGTCATTCCATCCGGTGTATCAATATGATATTCAATTTTGTAAGCCTCTTCCTTTTGCCTATCAACTACGACCATCTCAACCGGTAAAAACAAATGACAATCTGTTTGTTCAGGATCACGTTCGTGTTTTGCTTCAATATTTTCATATTGAAAAACTAAATCGTAACCAAATGCGCCATAAAGACCAAGATAAGGATCATCGCTACGGAACAGTTCAAATATTTGACGAATTACAGAAAATATACTTGGCTGACGACTTCTTTCCTCTTCTGGGAAAAAATTTGATTTAGGTTTAACTGTTCCTGATATTTGTAATGCAGGTTGATCAGCAACATCCTCAAAAACTATTTTTTCTAGATATGAACGATTCTGTAAAACAGGTGCGATCAATTTTAAAAGTCGAGTTCCATTTGGATTCAGTGCGTTAATTTCAAAATATTGTTTCCTGACAATCAATTCCAGAGCAGGATGTATAAATCCCAAATCCCAGCGTGAATATCGATCCGGGACTTCATAGTTGCTAACAAAAAGCGCCCCTTTTTTAATATCTATATATTGATGTATTTTGTTGAGGGCATGTTCTGCATCTAAAGGAGTAATCGACTTTTCGATTTTAATACCACCTTGAGTTGTAAATTTAGAATTTTTCATTTTTTTATTTAATTCACTCTCCTGTTTCAGCCATCTAAATAGAGGTGGCTTATTGTATCAAAACAAGATCAATCTGCAATAAGCAACATCCAGTGATTGCTTTCACTTCTATACACCGTTCAAATCGAAAACATTGTAAATAATCCCGGAAAAAATTTTCAGAATTACAGGTTTGTACCTATACTAACTTCAAACTGTATTTCTAATATTATTTATAAACTCTTTTACCTTAAGCAGATCTTTAATCCCTGGTTCACTTTCGACCCCGCTGCAAACATCCACACCCCATGGGCGTACTTTACTAATAGCGTCAACTACATTTTCAGGAGCCAGTCCACCTGCAAGAATTAACTCCCCCATTTCAGTAAAAGTTGAAGCAAGCTCCAAGTTAATTTTTTCCCCGGAACCTCCATAATGCTTGCTGTATGCATCAAGCAAAAATGTTTTGCAACTGAAATTCCGAATCTGTCGCGGTTGAAATTCAGGAGAAATGCGGAAAGCCTTAAACCAAGGTACAGTTAATTTATTGCAGCTTTTAGGTGTCTCGTCTCCATGTAACTGGGCCAGATCCATTCCCGTTTCTCGTATGATCCTTTCTATTGATTTGGTGGATTCATTAACAAAAATTCCCACGGTAGTAACTGATTTAGGGAGCCCGGCAACAATCTCCATAACTTTTTCTACAGGAACGTAGCGTGATGATCTATTCCAGCAATTAAGTCCTAACCAATTCGCACCCAATTCAACACAAGACAAAGCTTGTTCCAGACTGGTCAAACCACATATTTTTATGATTGGAGAAACAGTCTGATTATTCTTTTTCATTTGCTTCTGGATTGGTTTTTGCTGATGAAACGCTATAATATAAACATAGTCTAAGATACGATGACTCACAAAATAATCAATAAATAATTCAAGTAAAACAAATGACTGCTAAAAAATATGCCTTTTCACGGCATAAAGATAAGCTTTCTCTGCAGAGTATAGTGTAAACTCATGTTTCTAAAAACAAATTTACAAGACGTCAAGATGACAAAATACGTATACTTAATACTGTTAGTCCGGTTAATAATTGAGGTAAACGTGAAATACATGAATTTTCTTATAAAACCATAGAACCACAAAGACAAACGTAATTTTTTTTGCAAGGAAAAACCAAAATAGCAACAACTGTTGATAGTCTGAGCCCTAACCTGGCTGTTGGCAAATTTTACAACAGAATTGACGCATAAACTAAATAGAAATGTGTATTCTAACCATGTGCTAATTATAATTAAAATAATTTATAAAATACATGCTAAATAAACATTCAAAATATCACTCAAATAAATACTCAAGCATTATTCCTTTTTTGCTGACTGGCATTTATTTTTTCCTCACTGTCTCTGGTGTGTCTGCTCAGTGCTGGACAAGTGACTTGAGTGAAGAAGAACAATTAGCTGTAGCTCGTGAGACATATGCGGATGGACTATATTCGGCGTCCATTGAAACCGCAAAATGTTACCTTAATCAATTTAAGGAAAGTGCAGCACGTGAAGAAATATTTTACCTGCGAGTAAAAGCTCTACGCAAAGGTGGTGATATTCAGGCATCAATCAAAGCTTTTGATGAGATGAAGGTAAATTTCCCCAGCAGCATATCATACCTTGATGATGAAGTGCTGCAGCGGGCGATTATTCTGATACGGACAGGGAAATATCCCCTTGCAATTAAAACCCTTAATTCGCTCCTAAAGGATTACCCTATTTCAAAACTCAGAGATGAGGCAAATTATTGGCTGGGCTATGTTACATCGATCAATGCTGAATTATTGCGCAAAAAAAATAAAGAGTTAGCATTTCAGAAATACAAAAATTCCATTCAGTTTTTTAAGAATAGTGACCCTACTAAATTAGCCCAAAGTCAAAGACAGGAACGCTTGTATTTAACTGGACGAGCATGGTGGTTCCTGAATGACATTCATAAAACAGAGGACGTATGGCAGGAGTACTTGAAGCAATCAACATCCATCAAACCTGAAAAAGCTTTAAATATTAAACATCAGTTGGCATCTAAGTTTCAGCTGGTAAAAAAATATGAACAAGCTGAAAAATGGTTTGAACTTATTGTTACAGATCACCCTAACTCAAAATTAGCTTCTGGATCCACATTTTGGCGTGCAGAAATGGCATACAATGCATCACTTCAAAGAACAGGTACTGCCGATTGGGGTCCAAAATTAGTCAACCACTTGGTAAATAATTACAAAATATATTTAGCAAAAAAGGATAAAAAATACCTCCCACTTACTTTTTACCGTATTGGGGTTTTAGGGCAAAAACATCAACCAAAAGAATCAATTGTTGCTTTTCAGCAATATTTAAGTACAAAGGACAAAACCTATGCTAGCGAAGTGCAGTACAGGTTGGCATACCTTTTTATTGAAAGCAATCAACTTAAAAAGGCAATTGAGACATTTAGTACATATTTATCTACAAAGGACAAAACTTATGCGGATGATTCACAATACCGCTTAGGGTACCTCTATATAGAAACTAAAAAACCTAAAAAGGCGATTGAAACATTTAATAAATATCTCAAAAATGGTAAAGGTAGACATGTTGTTGAAACCCAAATCAGACTGGGGTACCTCTATATAGAAAACAAACAACTGAAAAAAGCTATTAAGACCTTTGAAAAATATCTTGCCAGTGATGACACTTTACATGTTGTGGAAATCCAAATCAGGTTAGGCTATCTTTATGTTGATACAAAACAACCAAAAAAAGCTATTAAGATCTTTGAAAAATATCTCTCTAGTAAAGATATAGATCATGTTAAAGAGGTCCAAATCAGACTGGGTTACCTTTATATAGAAAACAAACAACTGAAAAAAGCTATTAAGATCTTTGAAAAATATCTCGCCAGTGATGAAACAGAACATTCTTTATCGATTCAACTGCGCCTGGCTTTCCTGTATGCTGAAACAAAACAAAATTTTCTAGCAATTTCCCTTCTCGAACAAGTTAGACTGAACACTGATTACCAAAATAATCCAGAACTGTTGGAAACATTAATGGTGCTATACCGGGAGACTGTTTCAAAAGATAAATTCGTTCAATTCCTCTTAAGTGTCAAAGGTAATACCAAGTTGAACGCTCACTTACGCCATAGATTTCAAACTCAACTTTTGCTAACTTACTTTGAACAAAACAAATGCAAAAAACTTATTCTAGAAATAAATGACAAGCCCGGTTACCTCCAAAAATCAAAAAACACAAATCCAGAAGAATGGCAGCATTTGCAATACATAAAAAGCAGTTGCCTGCTTGAAACAAAAAAGTGGAAAGAGGCACGCATAGTTTCTCGTAAAATACTTGATAGTGATAAATATCGAGAACAGGCAATCCAAATCTTGTTGGAATCTCATAAACAGTTGAAGGATTGGAAAGCAATTACCTGGGAGTTTCAGGAAATCTATGACAGAAAATCTCCCAAAATGACCATCCCTTATTTTCAACTTTGGCTTTTCGCAGCTCAACGTAGAACAGATTTTCGACGTCTTGAACGCATACAAATCATTGCTGAACGTTGGAAAAGTGCCTTCCCGGAAGATAAACAAAATATGACAGAGATTAACCTATTAATTTCCAGTCAACGATTAAGAGAATTGACAGCTCAGGAAAACTGGAAAGGCATCTCTAATTTCATACGCAGTGAATATAAGGCAGGAAACATATCTCTTGATAAACAGTATTTTACCCAGCTGCTCTATGCAGAAAAAAAACTCGATAACTGGGGCGGCATTCTGAGTGTATATGCACTTTTGCGTGAACATGATCCGCAACGTACTTATAATCTGGATGCGTTGATTGACCAGGCTGAAGCAGCTGAAAAACTAGGCAAGAAAGAACTTTCAATTTCATTTTATCGAAAAGCCTTAAAATTAAAACCACAAACTGAAAGAGATAAAATAAAGCAAGATGAAATCAGAAAATACCTTGCACAGGATTCATTCCAGAAATGGATTGAAAAAGGAGATTGGACAAAAATTACAAAAGCTATTCATAAGGAAGTAAGAGAAAAAAAGAGAATCCTAGATGAACAAAATTTTGAACTTCTGATTTATGCAGAAAACAAGAAATCCGGCAGTAAACGATATAACGGGATCCTTGATGCATATGCTCTAATGGCTAAATATAATAAAGCAAAGACACAGACTGTCGAAGCACTTATTGCTCAGGGTTATGCCGCCGAAAAATTAGGTGGTTATAAACGTGCAAAAGGATACTATAGAAATGCTCTTAAAAAAGTGCCTGATAAAAATGTAAATCTTGTCCTGCAGTTAGTAGGAGAACTAACTCGACTTTATGAAAGATCAAAGGATTATAAATCGCTGATAAATACATATGAGCGAGCATACAAAGTGCTCAAGAAAAGTTCACAACATAAAAAGGAGCATCTTACATATGCTTACTTGATAGGTTACCATCAGTCGTCTAATCTTAAACAAACTAAAAAAGCTAGGATTTGGATGATGCGAGCAGATGGTGGGGGCATCTCAAGTCAGGAATTGCAAGCCTCTTTTTGGGTTGCTCAACTTGACCGTGAAGCAAATAAAACGAACAAAGCACTGAAACGTCTCAAAGAATTGGCCGACCGGAAAATAGAAGGGAATTCGTCGATGTACGTTCAGATTCACTTTGAACTTGGCACATTATATCATTCCAAGGAAAAGTGGAAATCCGCACTATACCATTATCGGATAGTTGCAAAAGCTAGTGTTCCTGCAGAATTAAAACAGTTTCAAAATACTGCAATGCAAAAAGCAAAAGAGATAGAAAAATATCTTAAATCTATAGCAGTTTCTAAATAATGAAACATTACCTATATAAGGAAAATATTCTAAAATATCTCGAGATATTTTTTTGTTTTGCACTAAGTATGCTTAAACAAGCATTGAAGCGGACTTACCAACTCGGACTATTAACTTTTTCCACGGCTTTACTCCCTTTTACAGCATTTTCAGAAGATCCTCCAAGACTAAAAAATATTACAGTAAAAGGTCAAGTAAGGCTATCTCCTGCTGCAAAAATAACACCGAAAGGACTTGATGTAGTATTATTGAAATTTGTACTTAACCCTGAAGGAGAAGTAACTCCTATCGGACCTCAGGGCCGTGTCAAAACTAATTCTCTTGGCAATTATAAGTTTGTAAAAGTCCCGACAGATTTTCGTGCAGGTTTTCAACTGGGAACTCGAGTAGAAGGTGAATTATACAGTTCAAAAATATTTTTCATGAAAGCCGGAGAAAAATTCATTGAAAAAAATATTTTTATTCCAGGAATTTCTAGTTCGGTAGAGAAACTGGAAACATCCAAAGTCTCTCTCGTAATTGAACCCGGATTAGGAACGGTTACAGTAACTGAGGTCCTATTATTCAACAATTCAACACCGGATAAAATCGATACCAGTACTAAGTTACTTGTCCAGAAACTTCCTGCTGGAATAGAAAATTTCCGCTTGATAGGCAATAAGTCTCTAAAATCAATAAAACATCAATTAAAAGACCAACTATTGAAAATAGCATATATTTTCCCAACTGGAAGCACACAAATTATTTACCAATACGTCCTACCTGAATGGTTTGGCAGATTGCAGATTAACAGGGAATTTGAACACTCTCTTGAAATAGTAGAAGTTTTCACACCAATTGACCGACTACAAATCAAGTCCAGCGAACTTTTTTTTTCCGGTAAACAAACTTTTAATGAAACGACTTTTCTTTCCTGGAAAAGCAAAATATCAGATTCTAACCGCCTAAATTTAAACATCAAAAACGTCCCAACAACTTCTCTGCAGTATGCAGTTGTTTCAGTAATAATCATGATATTATTGTTTGGTTCAGTTGCATTGTTTTACTGGCAACGTTTAACAAAGGAGAACAACAGTAAGATGATCAACTCTTAAAAAGCTAATAAGGCACTCATATTTGTTGTTCGTAAAAGACCTAAGTTGGTAGATTGTTAAAAACGACTTCAATTAATATCAAGACTAACTAAAGGATAATGAATTTAGTTGCAGATTGTGTTTTGTCCTGGAGTGAATGGAAAATCCTGAAAACACAATGAAAAATATTGGGAGGGTAGATCTTAGTCCTGGGAACAGAATGGATAAGGAAAATCTTAGTCAAAACGCTATATAATAGTACTGTGGAATCTTAGAAATTGATGGGTGAAATAAACATTATGTAAATACTCTAAACCATAGATCTTAAAGATTTTTGTAGTTGAATCAATCATGATTCATGTACTTAAATGAAATGCTAATTTTCAAAAAATAGATTATAAAAAATAAAGAATATGAGTACCTACCACCCTTTAGTGGAAATTTTAGTAGACCGTTTTGGAACACTTCCAGAGTCACTTGAACCTTTACATGAACAACTGGTAGCATACCGCGAAAGTACTAACGGTCTGAAAGAAGTACTTCTGAAACATGATTTAATCAGTGAGTCTTCGTTTCAGAAGGCAATGGCCAGCTATTTTGAATTGGAATATCGGGAGAGTTTAGATGAAATTCCGGTGGTACAAGAATATACTGAAATAATTCCGATACGATATGCCAAAAAAAATGTTTTCTTTCCCCTAAAAAAAGAGAACAACACTCTCGAGGTTGCCATAACAAATCCTGAACAATCACAACCACTTGACGATCTTGCCCGTCATTTTAAGTGTCATATTGAGCCCATTCTGTCAAACAGGGAGGCTGTACTGAATTTGATAAATAGGGCATATGATGAATCCTCTGCCACTGCTGAAGAAGCAGTTGATCAGCTTGATTCAAATGAAACTTTTGATAACATTCTGGCATTAGAAGAGCCGGAAGATATACTAGATGCAACTGACGAAGAGCCCATAAAACGATTAGTCAATAGCCTCCTTTGGCAGGCTGCAAAAGATGAAGCAAGTGATGTACACATTGACCCAACTATCCGAGAAACCATAGTAAGATACCGCATTGACGGAATTCTCCAGCAGGTTACCGTTTTTCCGCACCAAGTACATGTAACTGTAGTTAACAGAATAAAAGTCATGTCCCGCTTGGACATTGCGCAGAAAGGTATCCCCCAGGACGGACGTTCGATGGTACTCATTGCTGGAAGGAAAATTGACATCAGAGTATCAACAGTGCCAACAATTCAGGGTGAAAAAATTGTCATGCGGTTGTTGTATCAGAATGAAAACATGATGCAACTAAGTCAACTTGGTTTAGCAAAATACATTTCTAAACCATACTCACGCATGGTTGAAACCCATGGCGGAATTATCCTTGTTACAGGACCTACTGGGAGCGGTAAAACAACTACACTTTATGCCTCTCTTGCTGAAATAGATAATGAAGCCCGCAATATAATTACCATTGAGGATCCTGTTGAATACAAAATTTCTGGTTACAGCCAGATCGAAGTTAAGCCAAAAATCGGCCTGACATTCGCCAAAGCTCTGCGTTCAGTTTTGCGGCAGGATCCTGATGTTATTATGGTTGGAGAAATGCGCGACACAGAAACTGCGCAAATTGCAATTCAATCTGCACTTACAGGCCATCTTGTTTTTAGTACAGTTCATACCAATAACGCACCAGCCACCATTACCCGTCTGATTGATATGGGTATTGAACCTTTCCTCGTGTCCTCAACAATTATAGGCGTACTTGCACAACGGCTAGTGCGCCGTATCTGTCCAGATTGCCGAAAAAGCTACAAACCTCATCCGGAACAACTCCGAGAGTTAGGCATCAAAGAAGAAAATTTCAAAAAAATCGACAAACATTTCTATCGTGGAGAAGGTTGTGAAAAATGTAAAAATTCAGGTTACCGAGGACGAATCGGGATTCATGAGTTACTCGAAATGACTGAAGGAGTCAAAAAAACGATCCTCGAAAGCAGTGATTCTAATTCTATAAAAAAAGAAGCATTAAAAGAAAACATGATTACTTTGCGCCGTGATGGAGTAAATAAAATTCTGCACGGTTTAACGAGTGCGGAAGAAATTCTTACGATTACTACTGAATAATTTTTACTAAATTATGTTTATGTGCTCAAACATGGACTTAACAAGTCGAAATCCTTCACTCTGAAATATCCGACCTAAAACAATCATCTTAGGCGCGAAGCTGACTCAGTAAAAAAATACAATAATCATCCTCTGACAACTACTGGCATCAAATTTATTGAAATTCTATGCTCTCACTTTTTGATCCAATCCAATACAAACATGAACCTCAGTTTTCCCTTTTCAGTGGTTCACCCAAACCTAATTCAGAAGTCCCAGAACGTGCAAAAATTTTAAATGAAGCACTCTTAAAACAGGGTCATGAAATAGAAGCACCATCTCCCCACGGAATGGATCCAATTAATTCAGTACATCATTTGGATTATTTAGATTTTCTTAAAAACATTTATTCGCGCTGGAAAAAAATTCCCGATGCTTCCACTGAAGTAATCCCAAACATTCATCCAAATCGGCACGCAGGCGGAATTCCTGAATCAGCAATAGGGCAAGCGGGATGGTATATGGCAGATACTGCCTGTCCAATCGGTCCAGAAACTTGGAATTCTGCACTGGCAAGTGCCAACACTGCTGCTGATGCAGCGCAGCGAGTGCTCGATGGAGCTTCTGCGGTCTACGCACTTTGCCGTCCTCCCGGACATCATGCATTTGCTGACCTGGCTGGAGGATTCTGCTTTTTAAACAACTCAGCAATAGCAGCACAACATTTATGCAGCCGCTTCCAGCGGGTAGTAATACTTGATGTGGATGTTCACCACGGCAACGGGACACAAAGTATTTTTTATAAACGTCAAGATGTCCTAACCGTTTCATTGCATACCGATCCTGTCAGTTTTTATCCTTTTTTCTGGGGTTATTCTTCTGAAAAAGGTAAAAGAGATGGACTCGGTTATAATTTAAACTACCCTCTACTTAGAGGAACTAAAAACAATACATACCTAAAAACCCTGAAAAAGGCTCTGAAAAGAATCAACGAATTTTCTCCAGAAGTGATGGTAATCGCTTTAGGACTAGATGCTTATGAAGAAGACCCTTATAAGGGACTGGAGATTACTACAACAGGTTTTGCGCAGATAGCAGCCGAAATTGCCAGATTAAGAGTTCCAACTGTACTTGTTCAGGAGGGTGGTTATCTCTCACCTGCACTTGGAGACAACTTAAATAGCTTCCTTGACGGTTTTGAAAACTTTTGAAATTTACTTTTCCCACATGAATGCTGACCAAGATTTAAAAAGATTTATATGGTTAAAAAACCAATTCTCAGATAATTGTATCCAAAAGGCATAGCAAGAAAAAATACTGATTCTAGTTGAAAAAGCTCATTTATATTATAATCTTTATCAAAGAATTTTCTTTACTTGCTTATATTTTTTGTTATTATTTTCAAATAAATTCAAACCTTAAATTTATTTACAATTATGTCTCGTGAACACAAACGAAGGGGACGGGGACAGTCCAGAACAATTGCCGGTATTCAACAACAAGCCTGGAAACAACCGCGAAATCTTTATTCTCCTTTTGAAATTGCAAGTGCAGATCAAATTGAAGCACTACATGAAAACAGTTTACGCATTTTAGCTGAACTCGGTATAGCTTTTTTGGACAATGAGGCACTTGATATTCTTAAAGAGCACGGAGCGAAAGTAAACT
>SHAT01000038.1 GCA_004213175.1 Pseudomonadota bacterium
TAAACCTCTATTATCAGTAGAGAAGCTCAAAACATGTTTTGAGCTTGATGAAGGTACAGTTAAAGCAGTTGACGGTGTTAGTTTTAAGCTATACCCTCGGAAAATTTTAGGTATTGTAGGAGAAAGCGGTTGCGGCAAGAGTGCCACGATCAAATCAATTCTGCGTATTGTAGAAAAACCAGGACGCATTACCTCAGGTAAAATTCTGTTCCATAGCTCCAAGTCTGAGGAGAGATCGGAATCGGGCTACATCGACTTGGCCCAGTTGGAACCACGGGGCAGACAAATCCGTTCCATACGTGGCAATGAAATAGCTTTGATACCTCAAGAACCAATGGCGGCCTTCAGTTCTGTACACACTATTGGCAATCAAATAACCGAGGCAGTTCTGTTGCATAGGTCTATTGATTCTTCTGAAGCTCAACGGATTGTGGAAGAACGACTTCACGAAGTGGGGATCCCGAATCCGAAACGATGCATGGAAATGTATCCATGGGAATTAAGTGGCGGGTTGAGGCAGCGGGCGTTGATTAGTATGGCGTTAGTCTGTGAACCTTCATTGTTAATTGCTGATGAACCTACCACTGCAATTGATGTGACAACTCAGGCACAGATTCTCAACCTTCTCCGCATACTTCAAAATGATCACAACACCGCTATTATTTTCATAACACATGATTTAGGAGTGATCTCTCAGTTGGCTGATGATGTAGTTGTGATGTATCTAGGAAGAGTTATGGAAGTTGGACCTGTAGATGATATCTTTCACAATCCTAAGCACCCATACACAAAAGCTCTGTTGAAATCAATTCCAACCATCAACACAGTAAATCGTTCATGGTTGCCCACCATCGAAGGTTCAATCCCACATGCTTTTCACCGCCCCAAAGGTTGTCCGTTTCATCAACGCTGCAAAGACGTGATACCCGGCTTGTGCGATCAGAAAACGCCTGCTTTACATCCAGTTACAAATCATCAATCAGTAAGTTGTTTTAAAATTCATGATTTTGTTGATCAACCCTAATTTAAATACTGCTAACCCAATTCAAAAAGTTAATTGTGAATCCTAAACCAGATGTTAACACCAAGATTTTGGAAGTTAAGGGCTTGAAAAAGTACTTTCCTATTCGGAAAGGATTTTTTAAGAAAACAGTGGGACAGGTAAAATCTGTCGATGGACTAAATTTTTTCATTGAGAAAGGAGAGACTCTTGGGTTGGTAGGAGAAAGTGGATGTGGCAAAACCACGACTGCTCGTTCCATTTTGAGGGCGATTAAGCCAACAGAAGGGGAAATATGGTTTCAGAAATCAAATAAAGAAATGGTAGATCTTAATAGTTTATCTAACAAAAAAATGCGGTTGCTTCGTGGTGATATGCAGATGATTTTCCAAGATCCGTTCTCTTCTCTGAATCCACGTATGAATCTGCTTGATCTTGTTGGTGAACCAATGTTGGTAAATGGACTGAAAAACAGAAAAGAACGCTCAGAACGAGTTGCAGAACTATTGCGACTAGTTGGTTTACGTCCAGAATATATGCAACGGTTTCCTCATGCATTCAGTGGAGGGCAAAGGCAGCGAATAGTTATCGCGCGTGCACTAGCATTGAATCCAAGATTGGTAATTACTGATGAACCGGTTTCAGCCCTGGATGTTTCTGTGCAGGCACAAGTTCTCAATCTTATGATGGAACTACAGGAACGGTTGAACTTGACGTATCTCTTCGTAGCTCATGATCTCAGCGTTATCAAACACATCTGTAATCGTGTAGCCGTAATGTATTGTGGCAAAATCATCGAAACCGCAACAACGGAAGATCTATTTAGTACACCAAAACATCCTTACACGGCGGCTCTTATGTCAGCAGTTCCTGTACCTGACCCACGTGCACGTTTCAAAATGACACCACTTGAGGGGGAGGTTCCAAGTCCTGCCAATCCTCCATCTGGCTGTTATTTCCATCCACGTTGTCCTCATGCCACTGAAATTTGCTTAATTGAATACCCAGAATTGAAACAAGTGTCTGATAATCATTTTGTTAGTTGCCATCGACATGATGAACTACAATTAGCAGGTGTGGACTGAATCCAATCTACAATAATTCTATTAAAGCAAGTTAAATGATTTTTGATCCATCCAAACCACCATTAACTGATTCAGCTGGTTTGCTTAAATCGATACCAGTCGAAGCGGAACCTGAAATATGGAAAAGAGCTACTAAAGTTTTCAGTTCAGGACTTTGCGATTTGCAGGTCAATGGATTTGCTGGGGTGGATTATAATGATCCAACCTTGATGCCAGAAGAATTTGAGAAATCGCTTTTTACCATGCTTAGTACAGGTGTTACGACATGTCTGCCTACAGTTATTACCGGGAGTGAAGACTGGCAAATTCAATGCTTTCATGCTCTGGAAGAAGGACGAAACTCTTCTAAACTAGCTCAGACAATGATACCAGGTTATCATCTGGAAGGTCCGTTTCTTAATCCAGAAGAAGGATTCTGTGGATGCCATCCTAGTAAGTGGATGAGACCTGCTACGTGGGATCATTTTGAACGACTACAAGAAGCAGCTGGAGGTCGAATTAAACTTATTACTGTTGCTCCCGAAATTAAAGGTGTGTTGGACTTAATACCGAAGTTGGTCGAAAAAGGTATAGCCGTAGCCATCGGGCACTGCAATCCAGACCATGACACGTTACTGAGGGCGGCAGATGCGGGAGTTACACTATCAACCCACTTGGGTAATGGTATAGCTCAAATTTTACCGAAAAAAGATAACCCCATTCTAGGTCAACTGGCAGAAGATCGTTTTAGTGCCAGCTTCATTGCTGACGGGGTTCACCAGCAGCCTCATGTACTTAGAGTTTACCTTCGGGCAAAACAATCATCAAGGACGATTTTGGTGACTGACGGCACCTCCTGTTCAGCCGCACTTCCCGGACGTTATTCATTAGGGCAAGTAGATATAGAGCATCAACAAGAAGATATTGTCTACATACCAGGAACCAAAATGCTTGCAGGCTCAGCAGCAACCCTTTCCAAATGCGTGGCTAATGTGGTCGATTGGTACGGAGTGCCCTTCGATGAAGTAATCCGCTGGGCATCTGAACAACCTAGACGTCTCATTGGTCTTCCAGAATCATTACTTATTGGAAGTTCACAATCCAAGGTGACGTGGGAAATGGGACTTCAAAAACCTATTGTTGAGAAAGTCCATTTAGGAAACTGGAAATTAGAAAATATTTGAAAGTTTTTTTACAATCTTAATAACTGCATACAAAATATTAAATATGCTGATCAATCATAATAAAATAATAGCAAACCGATATATTTTGGAGGTACCATGAAAATAACTGAGGCCAAGGTAATTATTACCAGTCCAGGAAGAAATTTTGTAAGCTTAAAAATATACACAGATGAAGGTTTGTATGGGGTAGGAGACGCAACGCTAAACGGTAGAGAACTTTCTGTAGCTTCATATTTAAAGGATCATATTGTGCCAATGTTGGCAGGTAGAGATCCTCATCAGATAGAAGATATTTGGCAATTTTTATATCGCGGAGCCTATTGGCGAAAGGGGCCTGTAACGATGACAGCAATATCTGCCGTCGATATGGCGTTATGGGATATAAAAGCAAAAGCTGCAAATATGCCTCTTTATCAGTTATTAGGTGGAAAAAGTCGATCAGGCGTTATGGTATATGGTCATGCAAATGGTGACAGTATTGAAGAGACTGTAGATGAAGTAGGAAAATTTTTAAATGATGGTTATCTTGCAGTTCGGGCTCAAACTGGAATTCCAGGATTAAAAAGTACTTACGGAGTATCGAAAGATAAAATGTTTTACGAACCAGCAGATTCAGATTTACCTTCTGAAAATGAATGGTCTACAACAAAATATTTGGATAGTATCCCAAAACTTTTTGACACTTTAAGAAATACTTATGGAAATGAACCACATTTATTACACGATGTTCACCACAGACTAACTCCGATTGAAGCCGCACGTTTGGGTAAAGATTTAGAATCGTTTCGAATGTTTTGGTTGGAAGATGCGGTTCCTGCAGAAAATCAAGCAGGCTTCCGCACCATTCGCCAAAATACCGTGACACCTCTTGCAGTAGGAGAAATCTTCAATACTATTTGGGATTGTAAAGAATTGCTTGAAGAACAACTCATAGATTATATCAGGACATCGGTAGTACACGCAGGAGGTATAACTCATCTAAGACGCATCGCTGATTTTGCTTCTCTTTTCCATGTCCGAACAGGCTGTCATGGTGCAACCGACCTTTCACCAATTTGCATGGGAGCGGCCTTACATTTCGATTTATGGGTTCCTAATTTTGGTATTCAAGAATATATGCGACATTCGGAAGAAACGAATGCAGTTTTTCCTCACTCATATTCTTTCAAGAATGGTTATTTGTATCCTGGAGAAACAGCAGGGCATGGGGTTGATATAGATGAAAAAATTGCCGCAAAATATCCATACAAAAGGTGTTATCTGCCTGTAAATAGATTGGAGGATGGTACTATGTGGAACTGGTAAATCTGAATTTTGTTAATAGTTGACTGAATCATATTGTAAACCCGACACAACAAATTTATATTTTCTACCTAACGATATGGACAAATATTTTGTCTGTTTTTGTCATAATATTTAAAAAACATTTTACAAAAAATTAGTATGGGAAATAAAAACATAGTCTTGGAGCAATTGTCCAAGTTACGAGTTATTCCTGTAATAAGAACAAAGGAGACCGAAAATGCAGTTACTGCTGTTCTGTGGTTAAGAGAGGCTGGATTCCGAACCTTTGAAATCACTCTTACCACACCCGATGCAATTAATATAATTGTTCAACTGACAGCAAAAAAAGATGCTTTGATCGGTGCTGGAACAGTGACTTCTGTTAAACAAGCCGAAGAATGTATTGAAGCTGGAGCTCAATACATTGTTTCACCTTGTCTGGTTTCAGACTTACCCGATGTCTGTCATCAGTATGATATTCCATGTTTTTTAGGGGCCTGTACTCCTACTGAACTGCATTTGGCAATGAAAGCTAAAGCTGATGCGATCAAAATATTCCCAGTGAGTTTGATGGGTGGGGCAACTTATATAAAAACATTATCTTCAATATTTCCCGGGGTGCCTCTTATTCCAACAGGTGGAATCAAACCAAACGAAGTTAAAGAGTATTTGGACAACGGGGCAATATGTGTTGGACTTGGTGGAGTGTTGATTAATGAAACACTCATTAACCAGGGTGAACGGAAAATGATATTTAATGCCAGTATGGAAATATTAAAACAAGCAAAACTCTAATCTTCATAAAATTTTATAATGGAATCAGAAATTGTTTGTCTTGGTGAACCTCTAATAGAGTTAAATCAGCTGCCTGAAAAAGGTAAAGACGTATTTTACTCAAGTTATGGAGGAGATGTGTCTAATGTTGCGATTGCAATTGCAAGACAAGGGAGTTCAGCAGGAATTATAAGTTTGGTCGGGGAGGATCTTTTTGGAGATCAATTACTTGAATTGTGGCAAAGAGAAGGGGTTAATCACACGTATGTCAGCAAAATATCAAATGCTTCAACTGGCATCTATTTTGTGACGCATGATTCAAAAGGTCATCACTTTAGTTATTTTCGGAAAGATTCCGCCGCTAGTCAAATAACTCCTGAAAATTTGCCATCTGCTTATATTGCTTCGGCAAAATTTCTACATTTTTCCGCTATTAGTCAAGCAATTAGTTCTTCCTCAAACGATGTTGTGAATGCCTCAATTAAGATTGCTATAGAAAATAATGTCCTTATCTCCTATGATACAAATCTTCGGCTGAAACTTTGGTCTTTAGACAAAGCAAGAGAGACAATTCAACAAACTATTCCTTATGTTGATTTCCTTTTTCCAAGTTTAGAAGACTCAATTCTACTGACTGGTCTCAAAGAACCAACTGCGATTGTCGACTATTATTTGAAAAACGGAGCAAAGTTAGTAGCTCTAAAACTAGGAGCTGAGGGAGTTCTTTTGGGAACTGAAGACGGTTTCCAAAGGATTCACGGTGAAACAGTAGAAACAGAGGATGCGACAGGTGCAGGCGATATTTTTGATGGAGCCTTTTTATCCGAATGGCAGAAAAACCGTAATCCATTGGAGTCTGCTCGGTATGCTAATGCTGCAGCGGCACTTTCTACTATAGGTTTTGGCGCAGTTGAACCTATTCCATACCGTCTAGCAGTAGAAAAATTTATTACTTCTCATTCAAATAAAGATAGTACTAGATAAAATGTAAACTCATTCGGATCTAATTCCTCTAATAATGGATCCATTAAGTTGATTGAGCTACAAGCTCATGGACTAAGTTGGTTTTTCACTAATTCATGAGTGAAGTAGCATATAATCAGCCTTCCTACCTGAAACCTAGCACAGTTTTTTTATTTTTTTAAATTAACTGATAGCTTGAGTTTCTCACTCCCTGTTTTTTTAAAAAATAAATCCCTATCTAAAAACTAAAAGTATATTTAGTAATCATCGTGATACATCCGTTTAGCTATTATTTTATTAGAATCAGCCATCGTATTCCGACAATTTCTTTATTATTTGAAAAACACCACAAAAACTAAATATTTTAATCTGATTGTTTCAGAAACAAATATCTGAAACGAGGTTTTGAGTTTACATCGTTAATTTTTAAATTCAGTGGTTGATAGTTTGTCTTGTCTCTAGGCAGATTGGTTCTTTTTTCTGACCTAAACCTAATCTTGGAAGTTTTCAGTTAGGAATAATATCTGCTGAATGTAGCTTAAAAAACTAGCTCAGGCAATGAATCAGATCTGTTACACGGTAAAACTTCGTCCGTGTATTCCCTTCATGTTAGTGGAAGCGTGTACGAATAAAGATAATTTTATTAAATTTTAATAAAATAGATAGTAATTTTAATTAATTAATTTTAATTCAAACACTTTTTAAAAAAACAAAATGAAAATATCTTTAGTTTTATTGAAACTATCAGGAATCAGTCACTCTAATGTTTTTCGATATGTATTTACTTAATCTTGTATACTTATCGGGATAAATGGATCTTTCACGGATCTTTGGTTTTAATCCATAATAAGATAATATTTACATAACCACTCCTACTTGCCAGGGGTTAAATTCTTCATCTCCATAGCCATTGAGTTCACTTTTAGACATACTACCAGAAGCAGTTTTTAGAATTAGTTCAAAAACTCTTTTGCCAACTTGTTCTACTGTTTCTTCCCCGTCTATAACTGTTCCACAATTTACATCCATATCTTCAATCATCCTGTTAAACATTGTAGTATTTGTTGCGAGTTTTAGACTTGGAGCAGGTTTACAACCAAAGCAAGAACCTCTACCTGTGGTAAAGCAAATTACATTTGCGCCTGATGCGACTTGGCCTGTTACAGAGACGGGATCATAACCTGGTGAATCCATAAAATTAAAGCCTTTATTCTTTAAAGGTTCAGCATAACTTAAAACGTCTTTAAGAATTGAGTTTCCTCCCTTTGCAACAGCACCTAATGACTTTTCAAGTATAGTCGTTAGTCCACCTTTTTTATTTCCAGGTGCTGGATTGTTATCCATCGTACTATTATTGATTGTTGTATAATGCTTCCACCACTCAATTTTTTTTATTAATTTATCCGCTACTTCTTTGCTACTAGTTCTATTAATTAATAAATATTCTGCACCATAAATTTCTGGTGTTTCAGACAAAATTGAACTTCCGCCATTTTTTACAAGCATATCTGCAGCAACACCTAAAGCGGGGTTAGCTGAGATTCCAGAATAACCATCTGAACCACCACATTGCAAAGCTAGAGTTAAGTGATGAACTGCTTGAGGAGTCCTTTTAATATTGTTAGCTTCTTTTAATAAATCTTGAATTTGACCAAATACCTTATCGACAATTTTTTTTGTGCCACCTTCATCTTGAATAGTTAAAAAATGAATACGGTTATGTTTTTTCATTGAATCAAAAAACAAACTTACTTGTGCGCATTCACAGCCAAGGCCTATAACAAAAACATGAGAAAAATTAGGATGATTTTTAAAACCATCGATCGTCCGTTGGAAAATTTGCATACCCTCACCATTTGTATTCATACCACAACCTGTTGAATGAGTAATTGGTACAATACCATCAATATTAGGGTAATCTTTAAGGACATTACTATACTTGATTTTATCAGCAATCATTTTGCTCACCGTTGCTGAGCAATTAACTGTACTTATGATGCCTATATAATTTCTGGTTGCGACATCGTTATTGTCTCTAAGAATACCATCAAAAAATAAATTGCTTTTTTCAGTATCGATATTATTTTTCTCTGAAAGTGCAAACTCTCTATTAAACTCTTTAAATTCTAAATTGTGAGAATGAACATGTTCTCCAGGTTTTATGCTTTTTGAAGCAAATCCTATAATCTGATCATATTTAATTATTGGCTCACCTTTGGTAATAGGCTTTAAACAAATTTTATGTCCAAATGGAATAGGATCAACGCTTACAATGTCTTGGTACTCAATATTTGTTTGTGGAGAAATAACAAAAGGAGTAACGGCTACGTTATCGTTTTTATTTAAAATGATTAGTTTATCCATGTTTTTATTATAAAATATTTAAATTTATAACGTTAATCAATATATTAAATTATAATAATTGATTGAAAAAAGATTTATTCCAAGTTCTTAGCAATTTATTGACTAGGGCGTAATTTATTCGAGGTAATATCTAAAGTATCTTAAGCCTAGTCACCATTTATAGCAAGTACTTCAGAATTGTCCTGAATATCATGGCTTATGCACACCTATTTTTAGATTCAACCATTACCTCCCTAACTTCTTGATGAAGTAAGTCTAATCCGACTGTAAAACATAGAAATTGATTTCACCCATCCAGATTATTTACTCTGAAAAATTTCAAATATCATCTATAATCAGTAACTGAACGAAGGAAAAAAATATTTCGAATTAGTATAAAATATTTTAGTTATATGGAAATAAAATCAAGGTATTTAGGTATAATTTGCATTACTTTAGCTCAAGTATTCTTTACCACCCTTGACATGGCAATTAAGTTTATTAGTGGGGATTATGCTTTACATCAGATCACATTTATTAGAGCATCTGTAGCAATCTTATTCACACTTCTTATTTTTATACCAATGGATGGCGGTTATAGAAATCTTCTTAGCAAGCGACTAGGGCTTCATCTTTTAAGAGGATTTGGAATAGTTGTCACTAACATTTGTTTTTTTACAGCATTAGTTACTATCCCACTAGCCGAATCTACAGCTATTTTCTTTATTGCACCATTACTGATTACCTTACTATCAGTATTTATACTCGGGGAAAAGGTCGGAATGCGTAGTTGGGTAGCTGTTTTTGTAGGGCTTTTAGGAGTTATTATAATGTTTCGACCCGATTTAGGAGTTTTCAATCCTGCATACATGCTTCCTCTAGCTGCAGCAATAGCATATTCTCTGGTACAGATTACTACCCGCAAAATGGGTGAAGCAGAAAAGGCTTCAACAATGGTCTTTTATATTCAATTAAATCATTTATTTTTTAGCAGTCTAATGGGGCTAATCTTTGGAGATGGAAATTTAGCTGATAAGTCTCAACCAATTATCTTTTATCTATTTCGGGAATGGACAGTACCAACCTGGGAGGACTTGATAATCATGGTTGGTATAGGACTCGGTAGCGGATTGGGGGCTTACTTCATGAGCCAGGCTTACCGTATCTCAAAAGTTGGTATTATAGCACCTTTTGAATATGTAGCTATTCCATTATCTATTTTTTGGAGTATTACTATTTTTGGAGACTGGCCAGATATAGTTTCATGGTTGGGAATTTCCCTAATAGCTGGAGCTGGATTATACATAATTTTTAGTGAAGCAGTTCAAGGCAGAAAAAATAATGTCTTTCGTTCTATACCTAGAAACCGTTAAGACTACCATGGCAATTTAATACTTGAAAATCTCTTGCGACCTCCTAAAATTTTACAATCCGACACCCCTCAGATATTTAAAACTATTAGTTATCTATTTGTATTTATTATTAATTTATCATATTTAAAATAAATTATTAATATAGGAAAGATACTCAATATTGTTGTAATAAATATAATGAAAGAATAATTGTTTAACATATCAAAAGTCTTACCAGCTAAAAATGGCATAAGTAATCCAAAGAAACCCCATGCAGTAAAGACGAATCCATAAATTTTAATACCTGAAGTGTTACCAACTAATTTATTTATCATTGAGGGGTATATGGCTATTATTCCACCATATGAGATGCTTATCAAAGGCAAACCTATGAATACAGATATTTTAGAAGGAAACAAAAATAATAATAAAAGTGAAAAAGTTGTCAATATTGGAAGGAACAATATTATATTTTTATAGTGGAAATATTTAATTAAAGAACTAAATAATATTCCTCCAGTCATGTTAACAAAACCCATTATAATTGGTATGAAATAAATATAGTCATTTGAAACATAATACGATTTTGCTATTCCAACAGCATGCCCAAAACACATTAACCCTGCCGAAATAGAGCAACCATAAATTCCCCAAAGTAAGTATTTATTTATTGGGCTATAGCCTTTTAATTTAGTTGGGAATCCTTTTTCTAGATCAAATTTTAAGTTGGAAAATCTAAATAGAAAAAAAACAAAAAAAATGATTATGAAAAATAATATGGAAAGGCATGTCATAGTATTTTTAAATCCTCCTATCAGATTTGTCTTGTTATAAAAGATCGGGGCAATAGTAGAGCCTAATCCATAACTAGCAGTTACTAATCCCATCATCAATGCTTTTGACTCTGGAAGTGCTATTGCTGAATATTGAAGTGTGTATCCATAACCTAAACCATTAGCAAATCCAAAAAATATTCCGTAACCTATCCATACAAAATATATCGAAGTTGAAAAAGCTGATATTAATGTACCAAAAGTTGAGAATGCCATTACTATCAGAACTATTATTGATGGACTAAATCTCTTATATATATGACTTCCAAAATAAACTGCTGCTGTAATAGATGTTAATGCAAGACTATAAGTAAAACTGGAAAAACTCCTGGAGACAAAGAATTTAGTTTCTATTGGCTCTAATAAAAGGGAAAAGGCATGAATTGATCCCATTATAAATGATAATAGAAGGCATCCTGCAATAACTACATATTGTTTCTTTTGCATAAAATCATTCATCAAAAGCTTATTAATAATATCCGAATTAATTTTTAGCTATCATACAAAATTTCAAGTATTCTCCGGGCATTCTTGTGAAATATTGTAAATTATGATATAAAGTTTTATTTAAAAAACAATCAGTTAAGATGACCTGAAAATGTTCAAAGTTGAAGCAATTACACCTGCAATTGGTGCAGAAATATCAGGAATTTCTCTAAACAAAGATTTAAAAAGTGATACTGTTGAAAAAATATACAATGCATTGATCAAGTATCAAGTAATTTTCTTTAGAGAACAAAATCTTACACCTGAATCTCATCTCAAATTAGCAGAAAGTCTTGGTGATATAGATCCTGGACACCCTGTGTATCCTCATGTTGAAGGATTCCAAAGTATAGTTCTATTAAAAAATGATGAAAAGAATAGGCCGGATACTAATGAATGGCATAAAGACCTTACTTTTAAATCTAATCCTCCTTTTGCAAGTATACTACTGGGACTTAACGTTCCTAAAATTGGTGGTGATACGCTTTGGGCAAGCATGAGTGCTGCCTATGATAGCCTTACAGATGGATGGAAGAATGACTTAGAAGGTTTAGAAGCAATTCACGATATGGGGACATTCAGGAATGACTTTTATAAAGAAGGAGGAATTAATTCTGTTAATAGTGCGTTAAAAAATGTCGGTTCTGCAGTTCACAAAGTTATTGAGACACATCCTGTTTCAGGCAAGAAATATTTGAATGTCAATCAAGCCTTCACCCGAAATATCATAAATATCAGTCAAGGTGCAAGTGACCGCATATTACAATTCTTGTTTCAACTATTGGCTAAACCTGAATTTCAAGTTAGATTTCATTGGCAGAATAACTCAGTAGCTATTTGGGATAACCTTATAACTCAGCATTATGCCGTTAATGATTATTTGCCCAGTGTTCGTCATATGCAGAGAATTACTGTTATTAATGATAAAAGAGTAAAGTAAGATATTTTTAAAAAAACTATTTCTTTTCCCCTTTTCTATAGTAAATAATAAAATTTTTTTACTATTTTGAGCAAGTAAGGGATTGGAGTGGAATATCTTAATGAGTTAGATTAGAAGTTTATTTTTAAGCTTATAAATGTTCCCATATCCAGTCATTAAGAACAGGAATCAATAGTTATGGGACAGCAAACTTAAAAACTTGACAAGGGGATAAAACTGGTTGATTATGATTTCCTGCTGTCATAAGCATTAACCTAGTGAACCGATTGCTGGTGCGTTCTCGGCATATGTAAGTAGTAATTGTTTTGAAAGAGGGGGCGTCTATAAATATGACAGATTATGTTTAATGAGCAGAATATGGACTAAGTTTTAGTTCTATTAAATTAATTAAATTTTAATTTTAAAAATTAATTAACCAAACAGAGAAAGAAAAATGAAAAAAATAATTAGTGTTATTCTTGGAGCTTTTATTGCTCTTAACTTTTCTTTATCGGTTGTAAATGCAGCTGCTAAAGAAGTTAGAATTGCTTTCTTTTTAGAGTGGGCTACTCCAAATCAAGAAGACAAAGTTAAAAAAGCTTTCGATAAAGCTTTTGGTATTCCAGTAAAATGGACAAACTTTGCAACTGGTGGTGAGATGACGGAAGCAATGTTATCTGGAGATATTGATATCTCTTACTCACAAGGGTTGACACCTTTTGTAAATGCAGTTAATGCAAAAGCGCCCATCATACTTGTTGATATAGCAGTTTTATACGGAATGGGAGGAACAACTTGTGTTGTCTCTAATTCATCTCGTATTACAAAAGCTAATGCTTCTGATTTAGAAGGAAGAAAAGTTGCTGTCCCTCTAGGCACCATGGCCGACTATGTTTTTAAAGAAACAATGAGAGTTGTAGGTGCTGATCCTTCTAAAATGAAAGTAATTGATATGAATCCTGAAGATGGATCTGCTGCTTTAGTTAACGGTGACGTTGACATGGCATGTTTATTTGGTGGTACATCTATCAAAAAAGCAGAAGAAGCTGGCAAAAAAATGTTAACCGTTAAAGAAGCTAAAGATGCTGGAATTGCAGGTATTGATATTACTTCTGTGACTAACAAATTCTTAAGAGAGAATCCTGGCATGGTTAGAACTTTCGTAGAAGTTACTCACGAAGCTAACGCTAGATTCAATTCTGGGAGATCAAATATGAGCGTTATAGCTAAAGATGCTGCTATGGATCTTGCTGGTACTAAAAATCAAATGGGTGGGTTTGAATTCCCAGATGCAGATACAATGAGATCTAAGTATATGAATAGAGGTGGTATACTTATGAATTATCTAAGTGTTATGGGTAACATGTTCGCTACATCTGAGAACCCAGCTCTTAATGATTACTCTCAAGTAGTTACAACTAGGTTCCTACCCTAAGGGAAATAAAAAATTTAAATAGGCGCAAATTTAACAAAAATGCGCCTATTTATTTAATAAAATCCTACCCCAGTCCTCCCAAGTTATCGAATAAATCCAATTACATAGAATACTTTATGAGTGATCTAGTTTCCAAAAATTTAAATATGATTTTCGAATCACCAAAAGGGGAAACGGTTCATGCACTTAAAGATATAAGTTTTTCACTAAAAAAAGGTGAACTATTAACTGTACTTGGTCCTTCGGGTTGTGGGAAAACAACTTTGTTAAATATTGCAGCAGGTTTTCTTCGTCCCACATCAGGATCAATCACTCTCACGGGGAAAGAGATTGATGGCCCTGGAGTTGAAAGAGGGATGGTTTTTCAACAGGGTGCTTTGTTTGAATGGCTGACTGTAAATGAAAACGTAAACTTTGGTTTGCGAATGAAGAACGAAGATCCAATTACTACGGCAAAAAAAGTCGGAGAATGGTTAGATATTGTAGGGTTAAAAGGTTTTGGGGATACTCCTACGTATCAATTATCAGGTGGCATGCAACAAAGAGTAGCACTTGCAAGGTGTTTGATCAATGATCCAGACCTTATTTTAATGGATGAACCATTAGGTGCTCTTGATGCTTTAACTAGAGAAAAGATGCAATCTTTAGTTTTAAAAATTTGGAAAGAAACAGGAAAAACAATTATTCTAATTACACATTCAGTTGAAGAGGCTTTGTTATTAGGTGAAAAATTATATGTGATGGCTCCCAGGCCAGGAAGAATTCATAAGGAGTATAAACTTCCTTTTGCTTTAATGGGTTTGGATGGTGACCTTAGAGAAATAAAAGATAAGAAAGATTTTGTAAGTAAAAGAGAAGAAATTCTAACCATGATTTGGGATATGGAAGAAGAAATAATGGGTAAAGAGATCTAAGATGATTACAAGAATTTTTACTTTACTAATTATTGTGGCTGTCATTGGTGCAATCCTTTATGGACGCAGGTTAATTAAAACTGAAAAAAATGATGCTGTTTTTGGAAATCCTGAAAGAGCTAAGGGTGGTACACATTGGGTCATAGTTGGAAGTTGTTTCCTCATGTTTTCATGGCTTTATTACTCATGGGACATAGCGAAATCTTTATATCCAGATTCTGCCAATGAACTTTGTCAAGTTGCAAAAGTTAACGAATCTTTACTATCTTTAAAGTATCTTTTTCCAATAGAGGAAAGGCAGCATAAAAGTACTGCTATCATTAAACGTGAAAACATAAATATAAAAAAATATATAGTTGAAATACAAAACTCTCCAGATTTAGAAAATCAAGATAAAGAAATATTTATTAGTTTGCTTAATAAAACTCAGTTAATGATTCCAACATTAACTGAAGAAAAATATTTAGAAACTGATATTAAACATGTAATCAATGGTTTAACAAATAGAATAAAACAATTAACAGTAAGCTTTCCAAAAGATAGTTATCCGCCTGCATTAAGTGAGGAAGAAGAAAATAAGAGAATTGAAGCATTAAAAAAACAAAAAGGTTGGGGAGCAACGGGTATGGAAGTACCACCTCTCCCTGAAACTAAAACAGGTTTAAAATTTCATAAAGCAGCAGAAGAATTAAATTCAATTAGTGATGAGTTTTTCGAAATCAGAAATCATAACACTGAATATTTGAGACACTCACAAGAAATTTTTGCTGAAATTAAAGAATATAAGAATGGGCTAGATGACGACCAAGAACTGGAAAAGACTTATATAAAAGAGATTAAAAAACTTGTAAGAAGAATTGATTATGCAAGCATTTTTCCTCCTAATGCTTTAGATGAAATGGAGGAGTCAATTAGAGATTTTGATGTTGTTCAAAAAGAAGAACAAGGAGCTATAAGAATTAAAGATGTATTATTGTTTCCAGGTGGAACTATTGTAAATAGTGGGCCAACTTGTGCAGAAGACGGTCCAGGAAGATGGCTCCCCAAACCATCAGATACATTTAGGATTTTTGGAGAGCTTTTAAGACCAAGTGTAGGATTTAAAATGATTCCTATGATTTGGTATGAAATGATGGATGTCAGTAAAATAGTTGGTTTTTTCCTTCCTGATTGGATAGCAGATATTTTACCTGGTAAATATCCAGTTCACAATTCTGCAGGAAAAGTTGAACCTAATTTTAAAAGTAAAGTTCTAGACATTGTTACTGGTGAATTTAAAGCTTTCAAAATACCAGTCCCTACAGGTCACATTTGGGATTCTTTTCTAAGAGTATTTTTAGGTTTATCGCTCGGTATCATTTTTGGTATCCCATTGGGTATTTTTATGGGTTTAAATCGATTTGCCAAAGGATTTTTCGATCCTTTGGTAGAATTGTATAGACCAGTGCCCCCTCTTGCTTGGGCTCCATTAATAATTACAGTCTTTGGTATAGATAACGTTGGGAAAGTATTTTTATTATTTATGGTCTCTTTTTCAATTATGATTATTTCAGCTAGAGCTGGTGCCTCAGGGACTCAATTGTCAAAAATTCATGCTGCTCATTCACTTGGAGCATCTAGATGGCAAATATTAAGACATGTTATTTTTCCAAATTCTTTACCTGAAATACTAACGGGAATAAGAGTTGCGGTTGGTATGTGTTGGGGTACGTTGGTTGCTGCAGAATTTTTGGCAGGAACAACTGGTATTGGATTTGTTGAAAATGTTGCTAGAAAATATATGCAATATGAAGTCATTTGGATCACCATTTTTGTAATGGGGATGCTCGGACTTTTATTTGATATCACTCTAAGAAAAATAATAAATAAAACTATCCCATGGCATGGGAAAGGTTAGATTGGAACAAAAATTATTAAATAAAAACACTATTTCAAAAATAATAGATGATTTATTTAATTGTCTTTGATTATCTAATTGCCTTTGCAAATTTTACAATATCATTAACTAGTTTATCTGGTTCTTCCATTGCTGCAAAATGACCACCGCTGCTCATTTCAGTCCAATGCTTGATGTTAAAAATTCTATCGACATAAGATCTAGGCGGCCACTCTGACATTTCTGATGGAAAAACTGCAACTCCTGTTGGTGTTTTAATTTTTTTAAAATTTTTTGGAAATAACCGACCTCCCTCTTCTCTTCTTCCATAATAAATCCAAGAAGCTGTATTAAAAGATTGTGTTACTAAGTACACCATAATATTTGACAGTAAAGTATCTTTTGAAAAAACACTTTCAATCTCATTATTTTTTAAATCTGACCATGAGTGCATTTTTTCTAAAATCCAAGCTGCGACTCCTACGGGGCTATCCATCATAGCGTAACTTAATGTTTGAGGTTTAGTTGCTTGTTGGGTTCTATAACCATCTTGCATAATTTGATCTTTATCAAATCTAATTTGCCAATCTTTTTCTTCTTTTGTTTGCGGACCATCTGGATGACGCATCGTTAAACAGTTAATATGTATTGCTTTACAGGTTTTTGAATGGTCATAAGCTAACCAATTGGCAATCGCCGCTCCCCAATCTCCACCTTGAGCTAAATAACTTTCATAGTTAAGGTTTTCAATTATTAGTTTGTTGAAAATATCTGCTATTTTTCTTGGCCCTATTGGTCTGGATGGGCGCCCAGAAAATCCAAACCCAGGCAATGATGGTACAATTACATCAAATGCATCTTCTTTATTACCGCCAAATTGTTCTGGGTGAGCAAGTTTTTCAATTATATGTAAAAATTCAACAATTGATCCTGGCCATCCATGCATTAGAAGTAACGGCATCGGATTGGAACCGCTTCCTTTTTCAATTATAAAATGAATCTCAATATCATTTACTTCTGTTTTGAAATTAGGAAACTTATTTATATGTGCTTCATGCTTTCTCCAATCAAAATCACTAACCCAATAATTGGTAATTTCTTTCATGTAATCTAAGTTTGTTCCATACTCCCAGCCACCATCATCAGGCATTTCATGCCATGGGTATTTCTTTACTTTAGCATAAATGGAATCAAGTACTTGATTTGAAATGTTTACTTTAAAAGGATTAATCATAGATTTTTAAGCGATATACTTATTTTATAATTCAAGTAAATATTTTTAATGTATATTTTAGATCACATTTCATACTATTAGGAAAGGCTATATAAAAAAATATGTGTGTCAAACATCCATTTTAATACTGTTGATTCTTATTGTTATTTGGGTTTAAACTTGATTTGTACATTACAAAAACTACATTGAATAATTTTACTATTTAACAGTCAAACTCTGAATGGATAAGTGATCAAACTAAGATTTAATATTGTAATTAAAAGTCTTTTACCAACTGTAATACCTGAAGTCTGGAAAATAAATAAACTAAATTATGTGTGATATTAGATTTTTTTAGGAGTGATTTCTAATGAAAAGAGCTACTTGGTATTTTGATTTTGTATCACCTTTTGCTTACCTGCATAACTTGAGTCTGGTTGAGTTTGAAGAACAGTTATTGATTTATAGGAAACCGTTGCTTTTTGCAGGACTCTTAAAGCACTGGGGTACAAAAGGTCCGGCAGAATTATTAAGTAAACGTATTTTTACATATAGACATATTCAGTGGTACGCAAATCGTCTCGATATCCCTTTTCAATTCCCAGAGCGTCACCCCTTCAATCCAATTCCTCTGCTCCGCCTTTGCATTGTTAAGGGCTGCAGCAAAGATGCTGTTGATTCAATTTTTAGATGTGTTTGGGAAGAGGGGTTGGTAGGTGATGATCCTGACAATTGGCATACTTTCTGTGATGCGGTTGGACTAAATGCATCTGAAGCTAATGAGTTGATCTCAACTCCTGAGGTTAAGGCGGAACTTAAATCAAACGGAGAAAATGCCATAGAACAGGGGATATTTGGTGTACCTACATTGGTCGTAGATGGCAATCTATTCTGGGGTAATGACTCGATGGGTTTTGTACGAGACTATCTTGCCAATCCAAAACTGTTTGAGAACCCGACTATGAAAAGATTAGAAACATTACCGGACTAGAACTGAGTATAGTTAGATTAGTTAAAGTCCCCCTATGTTTTGTTTTTGAATAAAAAAACAATCATTTTTATAAAAGAGGTTTTATGAAGATTGAAGATTTTTTCAATCAAAATAATATTATTGATCTTAGTTTTTTTAATTTTTCAAATGCAATAACCGCATGTTACTTTGCTAAAGAAAATCTTGAAATTTTAAAGGTGAATAAAAATTTTCTAAGTTTTTTCCCAATACTAGGAAATGTAAATAATGCATATTTCCCAGATGTACTGGAGCAAATAGGTTTGCCAGGTAATCAAATTGAAGAATTTATACATGATATCAATGAAAAGGGCACGGTTCTTATCCCTGAGATACAAATAAAAATAAATGGTAAAGAAAGAGTATTTTCGCTGCTTTCAACGAGGACAAAAGACGAATCTTTTACATATCTAAACGGTGTCCAGGGACAGTTTGTAGACCGTACAGCAGAATTCAATTTGCGTAAGGAACGTCAAAACTTACTCGATGAAAAAATACGGGACCGTGAAATAATTGAAGAGAAAAGCAAACAGTTGGAAAGTCTGGCAACAAGACTGGCAAAGTACCTTTCGCCGCAAATTTACCAAAGTATCTTCGAAAATGAAAACGAAGGAGAGCAAACTCATGCCAGAAAAAATCTAACGATTTTTCTATCAGATATTGTTAAGTTCACTGACCTTGCTGATACATTAGAGCCTGAAAGACTGGCAGCGGTAATTAATTCCTATCTATCAGAAATGTCTGCGATTGCAGTAGAATGCGGTGGAACAATAGATAAATTTATTGGTGATGCCGTACTGGTGTTTTTCGGTGATCCTGAAACAGAGGGCGAAGAAGAAGATGCCCTGAAGTGTGCTGAAATGGCAATTAGAATGATGAAGAGAGTTGGTGAACTAAACAAGCATTGGAAAAAGCTGGGAGTAGTAGATGGTTTGAAAGTTCGTATGGGCATCTCTACCGGATTTTGCACGGTTGGTAATTTTGGTTCCGATTTAAGACTGGACTACACAGTACTTGGGAGTCCAGTAAACTTGGCAGCCCGTTTACAAACAATGGCTGAAAATAATACTATTATGATTGATGAATACACCAAAGACTTAATCCACAGCCACGTAAAAAGTAAGTATGTCGATGATATTACTCCAAAGGGTTTTGCACGGCCAATCCCGGTTTATCTCTTAAAAGATTTTAAATCATTAAAGCATCGTGAACGAAGAAAAAGCTTAACCCATGTTGGAGAGCGAGTAGAAGTTAGCTTTATAGACAGTTCAGATATTCAAGCTGCAATTGAAGAACTAAAGCGAATACAGGAAGGTTTTGAAAAAGATTATGCTGAGTTGAACAACAAGTCTGAACCATAACCAGTTCATTTACTCTTGAATGACAGTCACAACTTATTTAAAGTTATCCTGAATATTTATGAGCAATCTCAAACTAAGTCAGTACCCTTTTTAATATCCCGTTAGTCAGATGTTGTTCCTTAGTAAATATTCACTGTTTTACATGTAAACATATTACTTACGAAATAACTAATAATGGGATTATTAATTGAAGGCATTTGGCATGATCAATGGTATGACACGGAGAAAAACAAGGGTGAATTTGTCCGCTCAAATTCGCAGTTCCGTAACTGGATTACAAAAGATGGTTCTGCCGGTCCCAGTGGTAAAGAAGGTTTTACAGCAAAAGCTGATCGTTATCATCTTTACGTTTCCCTCGCCTGTCCCTGGGCACATAGGACACTGATATTTAGATCATTAAAATCTTTGGAGGACATTATTCCTGTTTCCATTGTCCATCCGTACATGCTTGACAAGGGTTGGGTTTTTGATGACTGGAAAGGAGAGACAGGAGATTCGCTTTATGGTTATAACTGTCTTCACCAACTTTACACCAGGGCGAATCCTGATTACAGTGGGAGAGTTACGGTGCCTGTGTTGTGGGACAGTGAGCGGGAAACTATCGTGAGTAACGAGTCCTCTGAAATTATTCGTATGTTCAACTCGGCCTTTGCAGATATAAGTTCAGAGGAAATGGATTACTATCCGGAAGAATTGAGGAATGAAATTGATGCGATCAATTCAAAGATATACGAAACACTGAACAACGGAGTTTATCGCTGCGGATTTGCCACTACCCAAAAGGCTTATGAGGTAGCTTTTTCAAAACTGTTTGTTTGTCTCGATGAATTGGAATCAAGACTAAGCAATCAACGCTTTTTGCTAGGAAGTAGAATTACAGAAGCAGATTGGCGTTTGTTTACTACATTGATCAGGTTTGACTCTGTGTACTACTCACACTTTAAAACAAACCTGAGAAGGATACTTGACTATCCTGAACTACATG
>SHAT01000039.1 GCA_004213175.1 Pseudomonadota bacterium
CTAAATCAATAGAAACACCTTCAAAGACTTTGTTAAAAAAGGAAGATGTAAAGTCCACTGAAGGGTCAAACCTGAAACAGCATCCTTCGGATAAAACCGCTGAATCAGAAAAGGATTCTGAGGAGTCATCCGTAAAGGATCCTAATAAAAATGGTATAGCGGAAAATAAACAAGCAATAATCAGCAAACATTCGAAAATTCAGACGGAAAAAGCAGAGGAAACTGTGGTTCTTTTTAAGAGCAGCCATGAACCCTTAAAAACTCTACCTGCTCAGAAAAACATAAATTCAATTCCCGGAGATATTGCTAAGAACAAGGAAGTTCCAAATATTCCATCCTATACAAGTGTTCATCTCGAAGAACAGAACAATTTAAAAGAAAAATCTAAAATCGTTCCTGTTAATAAAACAGTAAAAGAAAAAACAGTTGAAACACCAATGTTCAGCAGTATTCATTTAGGAGATGGAGAAAATATGGACAAACATCATACAGCAATGCAGAATCCTAAATCTGCGGCAACAGCTGAAAATACTTCGACGGTTACAGAGAAAAAGCAAGTAACTTCTATGCCGCGTAAATCAATTAAAAAAAATTCTGTTTCTAAAAAGACGAGCCGCTCAAAAGAAACCACAAAAGCTCTGCCCAAAAAAGCAAAGGCGGAGCCTACTGAAAAGTCCGTTGTAAATTCTAAATCTACTAAAGCGAAAGACTCTGCTATAAAAAAGGCCTCCGTAAAACCAACTACTCCTAAACGTGTAGAAAAGGATAAGATTTCTCCTGATAAACCTTCTAAGAGCACAAAACCAAAGGCAAAAATTCCTCAGAAACGGAAAAATAAACCCGTAATACCGATTGTTTCTCCCAAAGCAGAAGATTCTGCTGCTTAAGACAATTAGAGTTCTGGGGAAAAAATGACTTACCAAAACCTTCCGTCCATCTCAGAGTGTGATACATTTCTCAAGGGAAAAAATCTACCTCACGGGAAAGCAGTCAGGGAGCAGGTAAACAACGTCCTAGATCAGGTACGAATCGAAATCTCCAAAAAACCAGAGAAATATGTTTCAGAAGCAAATTCAGAAATCTTGGAACGTGTAGCAGCACAAGTCCGCACTCAAACTCAGACTTCACAAAGGGTCATAAATGCTACCGGAGTTGTAGTTCATACAAACTTGGGGAGGGCTCCTTTGTCCGAACATTTGTTGCTCAAAGTATTGCCCGATATGAGTTCCTACTCAAATTTGGAATTTGATCTCAGAACTGGTAAACGCGGTTCACGTGATTCAAAAATTCGTAAACTTCTCCGAACACTTTCGGGTGCGGAAGATGCGATGGTGGTTAATAACAATGCCGCTGCCGTATTTTTAATGCTTAAGGCTTTAAACGGAAAAGAAACTGAAAACAAAAAACCAGAGGTAATAGTTTCAAGGGGTGAATTAGTAGAGATCGGTGGTTCTTTCCGAATTCCTGACATTATGCGGGAAGCGGGAGTCAAACTGGTTGAAGTTGGTACAACCAACCGCTGTCGGATTGCGGATTATGAGCAGGCTCTTACAGAAAACACTGCCGCCCTTTTGAAAGTACATCCTTCAAATTACGAAATTCATGGATTTACAGAATCGGTTTCCGTTGATAAAATGACAAAACTAGCACATTCAAAAGGCTTGTTTTGCTTCCATGATTGGGGAAGCGGCAGTTTCTACAAATTCCGCCAGCGTGGTTTGAGTGAGTATTCTACTGTAGAACAGGAACTCTCATTTGGACCTGACTTGCTGACTTTCAGCGGAGATAAATTGCTAGGGGGGATACAGGCAGGAGTATTACTAGGAAAAGCTGAAAATATTCAAAGGCTTCGTAATCATCCTATCTATCGTGCATTACGCTTAGACAAAGTGACACTTGGCTTGTTTGAAGCAACTTTGGAAGCATATCTTGATTTTAAAACACTAGCAGATAAAGTGCCTACTGTCGGACTGCTGGAACTAACATGTGTAGAAATTAGAGAAAAAGTAAATAACTTTCTTAAAATGCTAAATTTTCCTAATAATACATCCTGGATATGTAAACTACGTGAGACTGAATCCCTTACAGGAGGCGGAGCTTTACCAGAACTACCAATTAATTCCGTAGCACTTGTTTTGTCCCATCCAGACTGGTCATCAAATGAATTACAGAACTGGTTTCGTTCACAAGATGTCCCCGTAATTGTGAGAATCCATGAAGATAAAATTTGGCTAGATTTCCGTACAATTCTTCCTCAAGATAATGAAGAACTACTGCGAATGATCTCTTTACTTATTTCTACGTATGCTTAAATGTGGTTCATCAAAACCACCAAGCTTTTCCACCTCAGCAAATCCTGACTATGATAACTGCTCCTTAAATAAGAACTAAAAGGTCTTTTTCTTGCTTGGTCAAGAGGACAATATAATTTTCATTAAGTAATTATCCATTTTACCTCTAGTGTCATTTCAAACATTCAATTAAATTTTCCTGCAGTATGAATTTGACATTATTTATCAGGAAAGTGTCCTTGCTCTGTTTCAGCTTTCTTTTTATTAGTTCGACAAGTTGGTCTCAGTCCAATAACTATCAGAAAAACAGCAATAATTTGAAACTGACACAACTCAGCGGATTCAGTGATGATGGACGGATAAAATTATTGTTACTGAACCTTCTTCCTACTGGCATGACTGAAACTGCAGCAGTGGAAATTGGGAAAGCCCTCCAACTAAATATTTACAACACAAATCATTTTACAGTAGTTGGCCCAGATGAATGGAATGCGGGAATCAGAGATCAAGATCCAACACTTGCGGACTGTCATGATATTGCATGTGGCACAATGATCGGCAAGTTGTTTCATGCAGACAAAGTTTTGGTCGGCAACCTTAATTCAGAAATAATACTTAATGAAAATAGTGAAGAAGAATCTAGTTTTGTACTTTCCGTCAGAATGGTAGATACGCGTACCAATATAACTGATTTTGTCGATGAAGTACAATTCACTGATCTCCAAATACATGACGAATTATTCAGATTGGCCGAAAGAATTTCGGATAATACTTTGTTAGTTGGAAATGTAATGAATTCGAAACCATCCAGCATCACCATTAATTTAGGGCGGGCTCAAGGTATAAAAACCGGACAACAGATTGTAATTTTGAGAAGGCTATCTCCAAAATCAACAGAATTAGCAAACACACAAGAATCCTATTACGAAAATATTGCCTTAGGAGAAGTTGTCCAAGTTAGCGATTTGTCTGCAAAGGCAGTTATCGTACAGAAGATTTCTTTAGTTTCACAAGGCAATCAGGTCAAAACGTATATTGATAAAGAAAAGTTAATCCACCTAATTACTCAAACCCGCAAAGAACTTGACACTCAAAAAAGATTGAAACCAAAAAACCGTGTTATTCTTTTAGAACCAAAAGTTGGAAAGGTTAGTACAGATTATTCAAAATGGTCTTTACGCTATAGACAAACTAAAGAACGACATGACCGTTGGCTCTTTTCTACTGCAGGTGCTGGTGGCGCAACTATCCTTTTTCTCAGTGGAATTATCAAGATGAGCGGGGCTTTGAATGTACTACCATGGATCGCTGGCGCAGGAACAATTTACACTGGAATCCGCTATTTACATTATCGTGATTTGATGGATGAACTTTCCACAAAAGGACGTTCCAAAGGTTTTATTTCTAGTTCTTTTAACATCCAACATTCGGGATGGCAGTTGAATCCTGTCTCAAAAGGTTTTAAACTGAACTGGGTTAAACGTTTTTGAAACAGACAGTATTACTTTAAATTTTATCCTTCTTACAACTTTACTTACAGCACCTAATATTCCCTCTCCTGGATAAGTTATTCTTAACTCAAATAATTGTACCACCACTTGGTGTTAAATAATCAACTTGAGTTTAAGCCTAAAAACTTGGAAACTGTGTCATATCTTGCTCGCCGGATTCTAAATTTAATAGATATAATATTTTTAGAATATTTTTCCGCGCAACTACATCAAAATCTCTAAAATACAGCAAAATGAAGAATTCTTTTGGAATCTTCATTTGTTTGTAAAAGCAGATTGAGAAATTTTTCTGAAAAATAAAAGGTTAAAATGTCTGCTGCAGAAACCCAAGAACAACTTTATTTTGCACTTCAAACTTTCACGGAAGTTAACCGTATAATTACTTCTTCTCATAATTCTGATGAGACACTGGCCAGGACAGCGACAATGATTGCAAATAGGATGAAAGTTGATGCTTGTTCAATCTATATCTTTGATGCAGACCAGTCAATTTTGATCCTCAAAGCAACTCACGGGCTTGATCAATCGACTATTGAAAAAGTAAGGATGCTACCTTCAGAGGGCTTGGTAGGTTTGGTACTTGAACGATCTTCCGCAGTTCAGGAATCAAAGATGCATGAACATCCTCGTTTCAAAGCTTTTCCACAAACTAAAGAAGATTCATTTTCTTCATTCCTTGGAGTTCCGCTAATAGAGCACCGAAAATCTTTCGGAGTGCTTGTCGTTCATACAATTGAATCACGTACATTTCCTCCAGAAGAAGTTCAATTGCTAAGTTCAATTGCCACTCAAATCTCCAGCCTCGTTTCAAAAGCTCTATTGTTGAAACAACTTGATACAGCGACTCAAGAACCTGCTACCCAGCTAAGAGGTAAGGGGACTTCTCTTCACATAACCGGACAACCTGTAGCTTACGGAGTTACAGTCAACAAAGCAGTTCTCCTCAAACAATCTGATATTGAAGTTCCTGAAAAAATCAGTACACGGACAGTAGAGCTTGAATTGTCAGATTTTCAGGCTGCAATGGATCATACTATTTCCGACACTTTGGAATTGATCGAAAAAGTCACAGATCGAGTTGGAACAGAGGAAGCGTCTATTTTTCACGCCCACCTGATGTTTTTAGAAGATCAACATTTTCAGGATAAAATTAAGCTCAATATAGAATCTGGAAATACTGTGGAATGGTCTATTTACAATACAGTTCACGAATATCTTGGTGCTTTTGAAGAAATCAAGGATCCCTACCTGAGTGAAAAAGGTGCAGATTTAAAAGATGTTGGTTATCGTCTTTTGCATTATTTGGGACACGAGGTTCTGTCTGTATCAAAAAAAACAGGAATTTTAATAGCAAGGCAACTCCTTCCTGGCGATATCGCGAGATTGGATACAACTCGTATAAAAGGAATTATTTTGTCAAGCGGGGGTGTTGTTTCACACGCAGCTATTCTAGCTCGTTCACTTAGAATTCCAGTTGTTTGTCTTGAAGACCATGAATTAGATCAAATAAAAGACCGTGCCCCAATTGCCATGAATGGGGATACCGGATTTGTGGCAACATATCCTAATAAAGAGATCCTAGAGGAATTTAAGCAGTTGTTGCTTAAGCAACATAATTATTATGAGCATCTTGAAGAATTCCGAGACATACCATGTAAAACAAGCGATGGATTTCGAATAAACTTACTGGCTAACGTTGCTCTTGGTGGGGATGCAATTCAATTGATAAGTTATGGCGCGGAAGGAGTTGGGCTGTTCCGTACAGAGATTTATTTTCTCTCGCTTGATCGCTATCCAAATATTGATGAGCAGACAAATGTATATCGTGATTTACTAGACAGCATTCCAGAAGATAAACCAGTGGTTTTCCGGACTCTAGACGTTGGTGCAGACAAAGCCGCTCCTTACATGGGTTTTCAAAATGAGGAAAATCCGTTCTTAGGCTACCGCGCTGTGCGTCGCCAGTTGAAAGAAAAAAAAGTCCTTAAGGATCAACTATATGCTTTACTGCAGGCAACTGGGACTCGCTCCAATGTACGTGTTCTTTTTCCGATGATTACTAATGTAAGTGAAATTATAAATGCCAGAGCATTGTTTGATGAATGTAGAAAAGAATTGGAAGAAAAAGGTAAGTCGACAGCAAAAATTGAAATTGGGATAATGTTTGAAGTTCCAAGTGCATTTATGATTTGTGAAAAATTTATGCCGGAAATAGACTTTTGTTCAATCGGAAGCAACGACCTCACTCAGTATGTGTTGGCAGTTGACCGTAACAATCCACAAATTTCAGACCTTTACGACCCACTTCATCCAGCAGTTCTTCAATTAATTCATAAACTTAAAGAAACCGCAGTTAAACATAACAAACCGTTAGAACTGTGTGGTGAAATGGCTTCTGACCCGGATGGTTGCGTGATTTTGGTTGGTTTGGGAATTGACACACTAAGCATGAACGCTCCCTTAATCCCAGTGATTAAAAAACGACTTTCAGAAATTTCATTTTCAGATGCTGAAGCACTTGCCCAAAAAGCGCTTAACTCATCATCCCCAAAGGAGGTACGCAAAATGATTAGGGAATGTTTCCCAGATTCTCATTCAAAAGAAAAACATAAACCATGACGAATCATAATTTACCTCATAAAATCTGTCTAATTTACGGCAACCAACAATTATTGGTGGAAGAAACTACTAATAATCTAATAGAAGAACGTTTAGAAGATCGAGAACGTGAGTGGAGTCTAGAACGCTTCAATGCTCGGGAAATGCTAAAGCCCAGCGCTGCCCCAGACCGAAATAGTATTGATGATTTTTTGATCAGTTGTGAGACATTACCTATGCTGACTGATCGTAAAGTAATACAGCTGGATAATTTTGAACTAATCAAGAAAGCAGTTAAAACAAATGACAGTAAACCACTGAGCAAACTTTTTGAAGCACTCAGCAACATTATAAATAATCCACCCGAAAGTTTATGGTTTGTCTTCACCAGTTCGGCAATGCGTGAGCAGGATTTCAGCAAACCACTCCTTCGAAGCATAAAACAAAGTGGACGTATACAAAAGTTTGTTGCCTATGATGACAGTTCACCTTTTAACTGGGTTGTTCAAAGAGGAGAAAAAAAAGGTGTTCTGCTTTCTGCTGATGCTGCCCGCTTAATGATAAATATCGTCGGTAATGATCTGACAGATTTAGATCATGAACTGGAAAAACTTAGTCTTTACTTTTTAGGAGAGCCAATTACAGAGGACCTGATCAAAGAACATGTACGTGGTCATAAACATTTTTCAGTTTTCCGCATGACAGAAGCATTGTCACGTAAGGAATTATTGAATGCTTTGGAAATTCTAGATCAACAGCTCCAGGCTACTCCCCGTGAACATGTTCGACTCTTTGCACTCATTCTAATGCAATTTAGAAGGCTTCTCATCATTCACTGCATGCTTTCACAATTCTATAAAGAATCTGAAATATTAGCTAAGATATCCTTACCCCCATTTATAGCCAAACAGGTCTTGGAACAGGCTAAAAATTTCAGTAATCTTGAAATGCAAAATATTTATGCTGAACTTGCTAATCTAGATTTACGTGTAAAATTCAAAAGCTCACTTGCTCCGCTACTTCTTCAAGACCTCTTTCAGCGTATTTGCAAAGGGCAGTTTAAAACAGACGCTTAACCAACTGGACGGAGAGTGGATTTTTTCAAGCCAGGAACTTCCTCACAGTTTTAATAAAATCGACTACGAAACAATAATCACACTATATTTAATAATTACCCCTCCATGTATTCAACTGTTCAAGAGTTTAAAATCTATAGACCCCATGGCAATGTTTAATCAATTGTTGTTCAAATGAAAAACTTACATGAACAACTTGCCAATTGCCAATTTCCGGCGGAGCAAGCCTTTTCTATTCCTCCAGAATGTTACACGTCAGAAGATCTTTTTCAGGAGGAGTTTGAAAAAATATTTCGGCGAAATTGGATTGGGTTAGGGAGAGCGGATCGTTTTGCAGTAGAAGGAGATTATGAGACGATGGATCTTGGTGGAAAACCCATCATTGTTTTACGCGATCATGATGGAGTTTTGAGGATTTTTGCCAACACTTGCCGACACCGAAGTGCTCGCCTTTTGAATGATTCTGGAAATTGTAAACTTATACGCTGTCCATTTCATGGATGGACATACAAACTAGATGGTACTCTCTCCGGTGCTCCACACATGAATAAGGTTTCCAATTTTACGAGGTCAGATCATGAACTGGTAAGTTATCATGCAGAGGAACGGCTTGGTTTTATTTTCGTCTGCCTCGATCATTCGGTGCCTAACCTTGATGATTACCTCGGTGATTTTGCAAAAATCCATGCTCCTTGGCCCATTGAATCGCTGGTGACAACACGGCGAAGATCTTTGAAAGTTGACTGCAACTGGAAAGCTTTCTTGGATGTATTCAATGAATACTACCATTTGCCTTTTGTTCATCCCGATTCACTTGATGAAATATACAATTTCCCTAATCCAGCCAATGAGGTGAAAGGAGCCTTTGCTACCCAATTTGGAAACATAGAAGGTTCTGGAGGACTATTACAGGATTCAAAAGAACAACCTCTTCCTAGGATGAAGAATATCGAGGATCGTGTAGTTTCTGGTGTTCAATATACTTGGGTATTTCCAAACATGAGCTTTGCGTCAGGTATGGACTTACTCTGGATTTATGAAGCCTATCCAATCAGCGTGAATTCCTGTCAAGTTTTTCAGAGTATTTGTGTACCGCCGGAAACCGCAGGACTTCAGGACTTCGATAAAAAAATAAGCTCTTATTATCAGCGTTTTGATAATGGAATTGAGGAAGACATTCCTGCATTAGTGAACCAACAGCGCGGACTAGCTTCTTCCGATGCTTGTCAGGGCAGATTTCAACCACTCCTGGAAGCGAATGTTGCTTCATTTGCAAAGTGGTATGCAGATCAATTATTGAGTCAATCTTGAGATTAGTTCATATGCTTTGTATTCTAGTTATTATTCCCCCCTTTCTGGGAATGATCTTAAAGTATTAAATTCATTTTAATTTACAGTTCGTAACTATTTAATTTAATTAAGCCTTAAAAAATATATGTCAAACAAGATAAATCGCAAAATTGTTTTAGCAAAACGTCCAGTCGGGAAACCACAAATCGAAAATTTCCATCTCGAGGAATCCCAAATCCAGACCCCGAAAGAAGGTCAGGTTTTGTGCAAAACAATTTTTTTATCGCTTGATCCTTATATGCGCGGTCGGATGAATGCGGGAAAATCCTATGCTCCACCTGTAGAAATTGATGAAGTCATGGGCGGTGGTACTGTCGGCCAAGTAATTGAATCTAAATATTCCGGATTCAGTGTCGGTGATTTTGTTTTCGGCTACGGCGGCTGGCAGGAATTTTGGACACTGCAAGGTAAGGAATTGAAAAAAGTTGATCCACAACTTGCACCTATCTCTACGGCAACAGGTGTTCTTGGAATGCCTGGAGTTACGGCCTACACAGGCTTACTTAACATAGGACAGCCTAAAGTAGGGGAAACAGTGGTTGTGGCAGCAGCATCCGGAGCTGTAGGATCTGTGGTTGGACAGATTGCCCGCATTAAAGGAGCGCGTGCAGTCGGCATCGCTGGTTCTGAGGAAAAGTGTAAATATGTAAAAGAAGAACTTGGCTTTGATTCATGCATTAACCACAATATTCCTGATTTCGCAGAGGCTCTCAAAGCAAATTGTTCTGAAGGAATTGACGTATATTTCGAAAATGTAGGGGGAAAAGTGTTTGAAACGGTGTCACCGTTGCTGAACGATTTTGCCCGAATTCCTGTCTGCGGAATTATTTCAGCATATAACGCAACTGAACTACCCCCCGGTCCAAATCTTACTCCTTTGCTGATGAGAGATATCCTTGTCAAGCGGCTTACATTTCGAGGTTTCATAGTATGGGATTTTGCTGCTCAGGAAAAAGAAGCCCTGTCTGAGCTTGCTAAATGGATCAAAGAAGGAAAAATGAATTACCGTGAAGATATTGTCGATGGCCTTGAAAACGCCCCAGAAGCTTTCATTGGGCTCCTCGAAGGAAAAAACTTTGGTAAATTGGTGATCCGCGTTAGTTCTTAAACTATAGGCATTTAATTTGACAATTCTGCTTGGCGTAGTATATTTTGTTTAAATTTTCCATTTAATCAAAATTATATGAGGGAACATGATTAAACATCAGGGAGGATGCCACTGCGGCAATGTTAGATACACCACAAATTATGACCCCATGTTGGTTATGGCATGCCACTGTAAAACCTGTGATAAAATGTTGGGGGTTGGCACGGCAGTGAGTGCAATATTTAGTGAAGAAGAGGTGATCTTTGAGGGAGAACTCAAGCGCTACTCTGTTCTTGGAAGCAGCGGCAATCAGTTGCATTATGACTTTTGTGGAAACTGTGGAAACAACATCGCGACGTATCCGCTTCTTATTGACGGAATTGTGTATATGCACATTGGAAGTTTTGACAATCCAATGGCGTTCACGCCTAAGGTTGAAATCTGGAACAAAACCAAGCCCGAATGGTTTAAGAGTGAAGGATGCATCGTCGAGTCTTTTGAGGACAACGGATCTCTTGAACGAATTCAGTTGCTGATGGAAAACATGGATCAACGTCAATAACAGGTGAATGTTAACAATCATTTTGGACAAAACATCATGCACTTAGAAGCTACAAATCGAACTCCCGAAGTTTCAATTTCAGAATCTTCTTTGGAAATGAAAGGGGAATGTTATCCTGAAGACATCTCTGCTTTTTCTGAGCCAATTTTGGAATCGCTGGAAGAGAAACTCGAACCCTGTGATTCATTTTCCGTCAGCTTGGAATTGCGTTATTTTAACAGTTCTTCTGCAAAATTCTTTTTTGATTTTTTTGAAGTTTTAGAACAAGCAGCTGAAGACGGCAAAAGTATCTCCATCGAGTGGCGTTACCGCTCGAGTGACAATTCCATGAAGGAAGCTGGTGAAGATTTTGAAGAAGATATGGAAAAGGCGGATTACAAGTTAGTGGAAATTTGAAGTTCCCTTAGAAGATTTCTAATAAAGGAAATAATATGGACTCACATGATTTTCATAAATTGTTACTAAGCCGGGGAACCTTCTTTTGCTATTCCGGTCTTTTATCGGAGGAGGTCTTGACAGCGATATCCAGCATTGTAAGGGAACAGGTTACAGATATTGACCACGATGAAGATCTTACCACTCGCGTTTTCGGAATTTTCATAGAACAGGCCCAAAATATTATACGTTACTCAGAAGAACGACTGGCTGAGGGAGGAATCGGGACAGTGGCGATCGGTCATACTAACGAAGGTTTTGTTGTTGAAGCAATCAATCCAATGAACTCAGACAATGTTCTGACTCTGAAAGAAAATTTAAACGAACTTCAGCAAATGCAGCCAAAAGATCTCAGGAAAGCATACAAGCAGCGTTTAAGGGAGGGGCCTCCAGAAGGTAGCAAAGGTGCGGGATTGGGTTTCATTGATATTGCAAGAAAATCCTCAAAATTTGAATTCGACTTTGTAGAAAGCCCGGAACTACTTTTTGTCCTGAAAGCCTGGATTGTCCCATGAGTGGAGGACTGTTTAAGCAGGAAGAAGCACTACTTAAAATTGCCAAAGACTCTGTAGCTGCTAAAAGTTTTGATTCTGAGCAATATCAAGTTTTACTAAAGGGTTATGAGAAGCTTTTGAAACAGACAAGACGTCTGGTAAAGATGTCCGACCGTAATGAAGCAGAGCTCAACCGTATGTCCAAAGAGCAGGTAGAGCTGAACCAAACGCTGAGCGGACAGAACACTAAGCTTGAAACCCTTTCAGTCAAGCTATCAAAATACCTCTCCCCCCAAGTGTATGAGTCAATATTTTCAGGGAAATCAGAAGTCCGAGTTGGGGCCGACCGAAAGTACCTTACAGTTTTTTTCTCGGATATTGTTTCGTTTACAGAAATTACTGACCAGTTGGAACCTGAAATACTGACACGCTCACTTAATGCTTACCTAAATGAGATGGCGGTAGTTGCGATTTCTCACGGTGCGACGATTGACAAATATATCGGGGACTCCATCATGGCATTTTTTGGTGACCCGGAGACACTTGGACCGCAGCATGACGCTGTAAAGTGCGTAACGATGGCTTTGTCCATGCAGGAAAAAGTAAAACAACTCAATTATGAACTGAACAAAATAGGAGTCACGCGCCCGTTTAATATTCGCTGCGGTATCAACTCGGGAATCTGTACAGTTGGAAATTTTGGGTCAGAAAATCGATTGGATTACACTGCAATTGGGAATCAGGTTAATTTGGCCTCTCGACTTGAATCATCTGCTGGAGTTGGTGAAGTTCTCATAAGCGAGGAAACTAGGCTCCTGACACAAGAACATTTTGATTTTGAGCTAAATCAGGAAATTCATGTCAAAGGCTTTGCCCGCCCCATCAAAACATATACCGTCACAGGAATGAATGAAGCCAAAGACATTCCATCTAATCTGTCTTACCACTCCAAAGGACTGGATTTGGAAATTGATCCCTTAGTGTTAAGTGAGGATTCCAAAAAAACAATTCTGGAGCTAATCCCTCAGTTAGAAAAAATCATTCAGTCAAACAAAAATAATTAATTCAATTATGGGAACTAACAATAATGATGAAGGAAAAAACTGACTTGAGTGAAATAGAGAAACTAGAAGAGGAAATTTCCAAACAAAATAAAAGGATTAAAAATTTGGAAATGCAGATAAAGTTAGGGAGTAATCTTGCCAAGGAACTTGAAAGACAGAAGTCATTAGCCATTGAAGCCCAGGAGGAAGTGAAAAAATCCCTTCAGTATTCTTCAAGAATTCAAGGGGCTATGCTGCCAAGCTCTCTACCAGAGAATTTAACTGTAGCTAAGATATGGAAACCTCTGAGCGTTGTTGGGGGTGATTTTTATGTCATCAAGGATTTGGGTGAGACTATTATGATAGCTGTCATTGATTGTACAGGGCACGGTGTTCCTGGAGCTCTGCTATCTACTCTTACAGGGTCCATATTCGACAGACTTATACATGACCCCAATGTAAATATGGCAGGAGAGTATTTGATGGCAGCACATAATTTGATTTCAACTATGCTTGGTCAGCACGTTGATAGTAAAGCAAAATCCAATGATGGTTTTGACGGTTCAATCTGTTTGGTAAACAAACAAACTAAGACACTTTCTTTTGCCGGAGCCCGCTCCAGCATATTTTTAATTCAGAACAATGGGGAGGCCCATGAGTTGAGTGGTAACCGAAAATCTGTTGGAGGCTCAAGGACGCCCCTGGATTTTCCTTTTGACACGCAAGAAATAGAATTGGGAGATCAAATAGTTGTGATGCTCACTGACGGGATCTTGGACGTCATGAGTGAGGAGCCCAATCTTGTTTTGTTTGGGAAAGAAAGGCTCCTTAATATTTTGACATTATGGAATGACCAAGATCCAGACCGAATAATCAATAATGTTCAGATCGCACTTGATAATCACCGAGGGACTCAACCATTTAGAGATGACATGACAATGGTGGCATTCAGGCTGAATTAGCCTCGTTGCTCCAAGTTCTCCATCATGGCTTCCATTCTCTCTACAGTAGCACCCTCTTCAAAAGAGTCTTTAACACAGCCGTCATCCTTGAGCCATTTTAATTTGTTGATGGTGTGAATCTCCATTTTGGGTTCAAATTGATTAGGATCGTCAAATGAACCGAGAGTCATTACAATAAATCCTTCAAATGCTGTAGGTTTTCCATACACATATTGCCCGCAGTTTTCACAAAATCCCCTGTGAAAAGGCATACCGCTGCCTCCAGAATAAGTATACTCTTTGCACTTACCTGTCATTTTTATTTCATCTTCAGCAAAACATGCTGAAACAGTCATCGAGCCGGATATTTTTCTGCAGGAAATACAGTTACACTGCATTACTAACATAGGATCGTACTCGGTTGAGTAACGGATCTGTCTACAGTGACAACCTCCTTGATGTTTGATCATGATTCCTCTTATTTTTATATAATTATTAATGAGAGCATTTAGAATCGTCAAATGCTTCAGAGTATAAATACTATGTTCTCATACCTTATGTGCACGGATACTCCCATGCCAATTGAACAATGTCAACTCATTTTATAATAATTAAGATCCTCTTGGGAAATTACAAATTCACAAAAATAAATGGACGATTTAAGTATTTAACTTACAGTGTATTCAGGAAAAGTTATAGATTTTGGGAGAATGAATGTAGTGATTGTAATCAGTTCGGAAATGACAATTATCCTTTTTGTAATAAGCTTAATAATACTCCTCAGATTAGAAATGGTTGCCCTTTACAATTTGGTTCTCAAATTACTTGAAACAATATTGCCATTACTCTTAAATTTTTTTAAAATAATTGTCCGCGCTATCATTATGTCTAATTTTGTAACTCTAAGAGAATAAAATTTGAATCCCGAAAACATCGTTAATCTAAAGCTACATCCCATTCACGATAGGCGCTTCACTAAATCCTGCAAAGCCCAACTCGACCGAACAGGTGTATTAGTGATTGAAAATTTTTTAAGTTCTGATACAGTGCTTTTTTTACAAGGTGAAGCAAGAGACGTGAGGCCTTTAGCTTTTTTCTGTCACCAGAACCACAACGTTTATCTGTTAGATTCCGATCCATCATTGCCTAAGGGACATGTCCGCAATCTAGAGCAGGTAAGTGACAAGGGATGTGTCACTCATGATCAGATTCCGGATGATTCTCCGCTCAGGACCTTATATGAATGGCCGGATTTCAGAGTTTTTCTGGAAAGTGTATTGAATGTACCAGTTTTTCCTTATGCAGATACACTATCCTCGATAAACATAAACTATTACGAGAAAGGACTGCAGTTGGGATGGCACTATGACAATGCCTCTTTTGCAATAACTTTGATGGTTCAGGCTGCTGAAGAAGGTGGAGAGTTTGAATATCTGGAAAAGGTGCGCAACCAAGAAACCGGAGAACAGGGCTATACAGATACGGAAGCTGTAATCAAGGGTAGTCTAAAGCCTAAGAAATTGAAGATGGGTGAAGGTGCACTTGTTCTATTCCGTGGTCGAAATTCACTGCATAGAGTGGCGCCGGTTGCCAGTGAGCGTGCACGTATTCTTGTAACCCTCAATTTCAATACTGAACCAGGAGTCATGCTCTCTGAACTTGCAAGAATGACTTTCTTTGGGCGGATAGTTTAAAAAAGTGTTTTGACCTTTTTCAAAAAGGTTTAAAATTATTTGAAACAGTATATTGAGATACATGATGAAAATCGGATTTATAGGTCTTGGTAACGTAGGAGGAAAGCTAGCCGGAAGTTTGTTACGCAATGGCTATGATTTGACGGTTCGCGACCTGAACCAGGAAATTGCTCGTCCTTTTTTGGATAATGGAGCAAAATGGGGTGAGTCTCCTAAACAAATGGCGGAAAATGTAGAACTGATTATCACCTGTCTCCCTAATCCATCAGCAAGTGCAGCAGTGATTGAAGCAGATGATGGTGTTTTGGCTGGTATTTCTAAAGGGAAAATCTGGGCGGAAATGAGTACCACAGATGAGGAAGAAGTTATAAGGCTGGGCTCTAAAGTGAATGTAATGGGCGGGGAGGCACTGGATTGTCCGGTTTCCGGAGGGTGTCATCGAGCAGCGACTGGTAACATTTCAATCTTTGTCGGAGGTGAACGTTCTTCCTTTGAAAAAATATTAACAGTCATGAAAGTTCTTGGGAGGAGAATCCTGCATACAGGTCCTCTTGGTTCTGCCTCTGTTCTAAAAGTGATGACTAATTACCTTGCAACAGCAAATCTGGTTACACTTTGTGAAGCATTGACTACTGCTAAAAAGGCGGGGATGGATCTAAGTACAACATATGAAGCAATCCGAATTTCTTCCGGAAATTCTTTTGTTCATGAAACGGAAAGTCAAGTCATCCTCAATGGGAGCAGGGACATAAATTTCACGATGGATTTAGTGCTCAAAGATATTAGCCTGTTTCAGAATATTGCAGAGCGAAACGGAGTCCCACTGGAAGTATCTCCTTTGTTGATAGATATTTTTAAGGATGGAGAAGAGCGTTTTGGCTCCCGTGAATGGTCACCAAACATTGTTCGACGTCTGGAAGAGGCTTGTGACACACAAGTTCTTGCTCCTGGATTCCCTGCCGAGATGGTGGACAATGAACCGGAACTCTCCGGGGCGGAAGTTGTGGCTCGCACATGATTGACTTCACGCTGACAGATGAGCAACAAATGCTCATAGAAATGACGCATAACTTCGTGGAAAAAGAAATGTTACCGCACGAAGAAACTCTGGAGCGTACAGATACTTTGCCTCCAAAACTGGCAGCATCACTCAAAAAAAGGGCAATCGAACTGGGTCTGCATGCCTGCAATCTTCCTGAAGAAGTTGGAGGAGGGGGGTTAGACGCAGTGTCAGTAATGTTGATTGAAAAAGAATTGGGACGTACTTCTTTGGCTCTAGCGGAATGTGCACATCGCCCCTTAAATATACTGGCTTCTTGTGAAGGTGAGCAGGTAAAAAAATTTTTGGAACCAACTATTCGAGGAGAAAAACGTGACTGCATAGCCATGACTGAGCCAGGAGCAGGTTCTGATTTGAGAGGGATGAAATGTAAAGCTGAGCTTGATAAGGACGAGTGGATCATCAACGGAGAAAAACATTTCATTTCACAGGCGTCTATTTCGGATTATTGTGTTTTATTTGCGGCGACAGGGGAGGATGAAACTGATAAAGGGCTCAAAAAAAGGATTTCAGCTTTTCTAGTAGATTTTAATGATCATGGTGTTGAGGTCGCACCAGGTTACAAGAACGTTTCACATCGTGGCTACACTAACAATATCCTGCGTTTTGACAACGCCAGAATTCCACAATGGCGCATAATGGGACCGGAAGGTGATGGATTCCGTATAGTCAACCAATGGCTGGGGCCGACACGTCTAACTGTTGCTGCAACATGTGTGGCACGTGCTGAGCGGGCTTTTGAGATTGCTTTGAACTATTCAGCCACCCGTGAACAGTTTGGCCAAAAAATAGGAAAGTTTCAGGGAATATCATTTGAGCTTGCCGATATGGCGACAGAAATAAAAATGGCCAATTTGATGCTTTTGGAAACAGCTTGGAAAATTGATCAGGGGAGTGTGACACCAGAGGATTGCGCAATGACAAAATTATTCTGTTCTGAAATGCTCTCACGTGTTGCTGATCAATCGATTCAAACGGTTGGTGGTATGGGTTTGATGGAAGACCTGCCACTTGAGCGAATTTGGCGTGATGCCCGCCTTGAACGTATTTGGGACGGGACTTCCGAAATTCAGCGACATATCATTTCGCGTGGTTTGCTCAGGCCACTTGAAAAATGAATTTAGATAGACTTTTCCGACCAACAACAGTGGCCGTATATGGTGGTAAATGGTCTGATTATGTATTTGAACAATGCAAAAAGCTGGGTTTCCCTGGGGAACTGTGGCGCGTGCATCCGAATCGACCTGACTGTTTCAGTTCAACTGAAGAACTTCCCAATGCGCCGGATGTGGTTTTCCTAGGAATCAATAGGGAATTGACGGTTCTGGAATTATCCAAGCTACGCCAGCGAGGTTTAGGAGGTGCGGTCGTTTTTGCTTCGGGCTTCAGTGAAGAAAAAGACGGAGAGAAATATGCCAGGAAACTAGATAACGCCGCAGGAGATTTACCTTTTATTGGTCCTAACTGTTATGGTTTTGCCAATTTCTTTGACCGTGTATCTCTCTGGCCGGATCAAGTAACGGGTATGAAGGTTGACCGTGGAGTAGCCTTCATAGCGCAAAGTGGAACAATATCTATTACTATGATGAGTCAGCGGCGCTCACTCCCGCTGGGTTATGTTATTTCACTTGGGAATCAACAATGCCTAGCTGCCGAAGATTTGATCCGATACTGTGCCAAGGATGACCGTGTCTCCGCAATCGGTCTCTACTTGGAAGGTATCCTTAATTTGCCGAAATTTATAGAAGCTGTTGATTATGCAAGATCATTAGGAAAACCGATAGCTTTGATTAAAGCCGGGAGATCTGAAAAGGGACGTCGCATCGCAAACACTCATACCGGAGCTTTGACTGGTTCGGATATACTTCATGATACGTTTTTTGAGCGCTTGGGTATCGCAAGATGCGAAACATTGAGCTCTCTGTTGGAAACACTCAAACTACTTCATTGTTTTGGCCCTTTGCCTTCCAAAAGAATTTTGGTTCTGGGTGCTTCCGGAGGAGATATGGCCATGATTTCGGATTCTGCAAGTAAACTGGATTTGGTTTGTTCTCCTATTCCAGATGCTGAAACAAGAAATCTGAGGGCCTCAGTGGGAGAACGCGTAAAGATCGAAAACCCGCTTGATATTCAAACTGCCACCTGGTTTGATTATCCCAAGTTAAGGCAAATGTTTGATGTGTTATTGCGTTGTGATTACGCTGTTACTGCTTTCATGGTTGATCCACAGGATGAGACAGAAGCTGACACTGAATCTTTTGACCGTGCGATTGACACAATGATAGAAGCAGTAAAAGGAAAACCTAATTCAGGTCAGGCTGCCTTGCTTTCTTCACTTCCGGAAAGCTTGTCAAGAAAAACTCGTGAAAAATGTTTTCATGCCGGAGTAGTTCCACTGCAGGGGATGGCGGAATCCCTTGAAGCTCTTCATCACGCTGCAAAAATAAGCAAAACCTGGAAAGAATGGTCTCAGCCGAAAATTATTCCTCCAATTTCAGACACTTTGCCATTCAAAATATTGACCGAAAGTGAATCTAAAAAGATGCTTTCGGATTACGGATTTTCGATTCCCAAAAGCCGTTTAGTACCTAGGGAACAAGTTCCTAATGCTGCGGAAGAAATTGGGTTCCCAGTAGTGCTTAAAGCAGTAGTTCCAGAAATATCTCACAAAACCGAGTGTGGTGGAGTATCTTTAAACCTGAATAATCTGACGGATGTTTCTGAAGCTGCAATAGGTATGTCCGGAATTGCAGAAAATTTCTTAGTTGAAGAAATGATCAATGATGGAGTTGCGGAATTAATTCTTGGGCTTTATGTTGATCAGCAATTTGGACCTACTCTGACTTTGGGTGCAGGCGGAATATTTACGGAGTTGATGAAAGATTCTGTCGCTATACTTTTTCCTGTCTCTGAAAAACAAGTTAGGGAGTACATTGAAAAATTACGAATAAATGTTTTGCTTAAAGGCTGGCGCGGAAAACCGGAAGGCGATACTGAAGCTTTGGTTGAAGCCGTTATTTTATTTGCTGATTTTGTACAACATCATGCCGACTCTCTGTTCGGTTGTGAGATAAATCCTTTGATCGTGCGACCCTCTGGGAAAGGTGTGGTTGCCGTGGACGTTCTTATTAATTTTAAGCAAAAATAGTTTAGTATAATCCATAGTTTCTCTCTCAAGAGAAAAACTGTTGAACATGTCACCTGAATATTTTTGAAGGAGTAATGATGGCAGACGCCCCATTTACAATAAATACTCGCGATTCGATTTTGGAAGTCACTCTATCCAAAGGAAAAGCTAATGTTATCAGTGCTGAAGACAGCAGACAACTGAACCGAATGTGGGAGGACTTTCGAGACAACCCCGACCAGCGTTTTGGAATTCTCACTGGAAAAGGGGATAAGTTTTTTTGCGCAGGCTGGGACTTGAAGAATGTTGCTGAATCTGGAGAAGCTTCAAATTCTGATTATGGTTCAGGTGGTTTTGGTGGATTGAACTATCCTAGAAATTTCGATAAACCAGTGATCTGTGCGGTTAATGGAATTGCCTGCGGCGGGGGATTCGAAATTATGCTGGGTTGCGATATTATTGTTGCAGAAGAACATGCAACTTTTGCACTTCCCGAGATCAAAGTAGGAGTTGTTCCAGATTGCGGAGTTGTTAAATTGAGACGTCGTATTCCATATCATGTGGCTGTGGAATTTATGATGACAGGGCGTTGGATGGATGTTGAAGAAGCAAAACACTGGGGACTGATCAATCACATTGTGCCTAAAGGGCAAGGACTGATCAAGGCTCGAGAAATTGCAGAAAAACTCGTTGCTGGTCCTCCTTTACTTTATCCGGCCATAAAGCAGGTTTTGCGGATGACTGAAACTGTTTCGGAAAACGAAGCTTTTGGAGTTTATGATGCCTGTGCAACAGTAGATGCGGTTAACCGTTCTGAAGATCTTAAAGAAGGGGCATTGGCCTTTTCTGAAAAACGAGAACCAGTCTGGAAAGGAAAATAACATATGAAAGCAGCAATTTGCCGTGAATTTGGAAAACCACTAGTAATCGACGAAGTTGAACTTCTGCCTCCGCGAACTGGAGAAGTGCAAGTAAAACTAGCCGCATGCGCTATTTGCCATAGCGACATCCTATACACAGAAGGAGCATGGGGCGGTGAGCTACCTGCTATATATGGTCACGAGGCTTCCGGAGTTGTGGAAAGTATTGGAGATAGTGTGACTTCTTTTCAATCCGGAGATCATGTGCTCGTCACGTTGATCCGTTCCTGTGGAACATGTCACTACTGTTCTAAAGGTGATAAAGTTCGATGCGAAACCACCTTCCCGCTGGATGAGCAAAGTCCCCTAAGGACTCTCGACGGAAAGCCGATCACACAGGGTCTGCGGACTGGAGCCTTTGC
>SHAT01000004.1 GCA_004213175.1 Pseudomonadota bacterium
CGATCATAAACAATTAATAATTTTCTTGGATTTTAAAAAAGTCTAAAATTCTATGTTCATCTTTTGAATCTTAAAGCAAAAATTAAGTCCAAATATTGTCTTATTCAATTTGATATAAATCTACATTTAATAAATAGATAAAATCCTTCGCTACTAGCAAAGTTAATCCACTTATTTTAAACTTTAAAACCTATTTTAAATAAATTACAAGTTTTTATAAAATAAATTGCAATACCGCTATTTATATAAAACTCAGTCTAAGAAAATCTGAATCACCACTCAAAAGATAAGAAGAAATTAATGTGTTTTTGACAATTCCATGAAGATTGCATATATTTACAAAGTGAGGTTAGTCGAAAATAGAATATTTTCTAATAAGGCAAACTTCAGAATTAGTTAAGTAAAGCATGGAATGCGCATCAGTCAAGGATAGACAATGAATACAGCAAAAGAAGTCGTTTATGATGAAAGCAAGATCCTCACTCTTTCATCCCTCGAACATATCCGTTTACGTCCAGGCATGTACATCGGTCGTCTGGGCAACGGTTCTCACCCAAGTGATGGGATTTACATATTACTTAAAGAGATTATTGATAATTCAATTGATGAATTTATCATGGGTTACGGTAAACGCATTGACATCCACATTGAGAATGGGATCGTTAATATCCGTGACTTCGGCCGCGGTATTCCTTTGGGGAAAGTGGTCGAATGTGTTTCTATCATAAACACTGGTGCTAAGTACAATGATGAAGTATTCCAATTCAGTGTTGGACTAAATGGAGTTGGTACAAAAGCCGTGAATGCTCTTTCAGATAATTTTTCTGTAACTTCTTTTCGTGAAAAAAATCAGCTCTCGGCTGAGTTTAAAGCAGGAGAGTTAACAAACACACCTACAACAGATGAAACAAACGAAAGCAACGGTACGCGAATCAGTTTTAAGCCAGATTCAAATCTTTTTCCTAATTACTCCTATGATCTCGGGACTATCCGCAAACAACTTTGGAACTACGCATACCTTAACCGAAAACTTACCATCACATTGAATGGTGAAAAATTTAAATCGGACAACGGTCTTTTGGATCTGATGCATGAAGAGGTGAATGACTCAAATCTTTATGATATTGTTCACTGCCAGTGCGGTAATTTAGAGATGGCATTTACCCATACAGAACATTACGGTGAAGAATATTTCAGCTATGTCAACGGTCACCACACCAACGATGGTGGTACACATCTTTCGGCATTTCGTGAAGGTATTCTTAAGGGAGTTAACCAATTTTTTAATTCCAGCTTTGATGGGCCTGACGTCAGAGATGGGATAGTCGGTGCGGTTGCAATAAAAGTTCAGGAACCCGTCTTTGAGTCCCAAACTAAAAATAAACTGGGTAATTCAGATCTGCGGACTTGGTTGATGCCGATGGTTCGAGATACCTTCGTTGATTTCCTTTATAAACATCCAGAAATTGCAGACCCCCTCAAACTCAAAATCCAGTCGAACGAACGTATCCGTAAGGAATTGAGCAATGTAAAAAAGGCAGCAAGGGACAACGCAAAAAAATCAGCGCTGGCAATACCAAACCTCAAAGACTGTAAATTTCATCGTGGGGACAAAAACGGTCGTGGGGATGATACGACAATCTTTATTACTGAGGGAGTATCTGCTGGAGGAAGTATGATTAGTGCACGTGATGTTTATACACAGGCTGTTTTCTGTCTAAAGGGTAAACCCCTAAATTGTTTTGGACAAGGCAAAGAAACCATCTACAAAAATCTTGAACTCTTTAATGTAATGAAAACCCTCGGAATTGAGGATTCTATCGATGATCTACGATACAACAAAGTCATAATCGCGACCGATGCAGATGTAGACGGACTACATATCCGTAATTTACTGTTGACCTTCTTTTTGCAGTTTTATGAACCTCTAGTTTTGCATGGACACATTTACATCCTAGAAACACCGCTCTTTCGTGTACGTAATCAAAAAATTACACGTTATTGTTACAATGAATCAGAAAGAGATGACGCATTTGAAAGTCTGCGAAAAGGTACTCATCTGGAAGTAACGCGTTTTAAAGGTCTTGGTGAAATTTCACCAAAAGAGTTCGGACAGTTTATTGGAGAAAACATGCGGGCAATTCCAGTAGGTGTCGAGCACACTCATGAAATTCCGGATTTGCTGAACTTCTACATGGGGAATAACACAGCTGATAGGCGCCGATACATTATGGAAAATCTAGTCTAAATTATAATTACTGCTATAGCAGGAGGCACATAATCTGCAGTCTCAAAATTCAAAATACCTACATTTCTTTTGCTCAAAGAAGTATGTGCTGAAATGCTCTTTATTAACAACTTTAAATAAACACCAATTTCCTAGACCCAGCTAATGTTAGGTTTTGATTCCAATGAAGATGAAGACAGTTTACATTCGGTAAAATTTGTTGAAGATGTCCCACTGATTATGATTGTCGAAATCGGACGAACTGATATGGAAATACAGGACATTCTAAATCTTAAAAAAGGAAACATCGTAGCATTTGAAAAAATAGTCGGAGAACCAATGGATGTAGTAGTGGGCGACAGATTAATGGCTCGTGGAGAAATAGTAGTGGTCAACGAGCGTTACGGTGTTCGCATCAGTGAGGTGACTCGCCCAGAAGAAAAAATCGGAGAGCGCAGAGAATAAAACGAAAATGTTTTTTCAGTAAGAAGCTATCCTATCACGTAGAAGTCGCACGTTTTCCTCGACACTGTGCTTGTCGTTAAAAACTGCAGAACCTGCTACAAAGGCATTTGCTCCAGCCGCAACTACTTCGCCAACAGTATCAATATTAACACCCCCGTCGACCTCTAGATCTGCTGAAGAACCGCATTTATCAAGCATGGAACGTAATTTTTTGATCTTCTCAGTACAGGATGATATATATGATTGACCTCCAAATCCTGGATTGACAGACATGACTAGAACAAGATCAATTTCCTCGATAATTTGCTCAAGGCTTTTCACCGGAGTTGCGGGATTGATACTCACACCCGCCCGCACACCTAACTTGTGTATTTGTTGAATTGTACCGTGAAGGTGTGGACATGTTTCCTGATGGACAGTAATTATATTAGCTCCGGCTTTTGCAAAGTCTTCGAGAAAGAATTCGGGATTTTCAATCATCAAGTGAACGTCAAGCGGAAGTTCAGTTACCTTACGCAGAGCGTCCACAATTAAAGGGCCAATAGTAATATTAGGAACAAATTTACCATCCATCACATCCACGTGAATATATTCAACTCCTGCTGCTTCTGCCTCACGGACCTGCTCGCCTAATCGAGAAAAATCAGCAGACAGAATTGAAGGAGAAATTTTAATTTGCTTCACAATGTATAGCTCACAAAATATTTTAGATGAGAATAAATATTAATTTATTGTTTGATCTAACTCTCCGGAATTATAACGTTGAGCCATCGTAGTCAAAGGAAGAGGCTTGAGTTTTGAAGCATTCCCCGCAGTCCCGAATGATTCATAACGTTCCTCGCAAACCACCTGCATGGCTGAAGTAGCTGGGATGTTGAACTTGCGTGGATCAAACTCGGTTTTCTTTTCAAGTAAAATTTTCCGTACCTGCCCGGAAATCGCCATGCGACAATCTGTATCAATATTTACTTTTCGGACACCGTTTTTGATCCCCTCTACAATTTCATCAACAGGTGTACCCCATGTCTGAGGCATTTCTCCACCGTTGGCATTGATAATGTCCTGCAGTTCCTGAGGAACCGAGCTTGAACCGTGCATGACCATGTGCAGACCTGGGAGCCTCTTATTGATACCCTTTACAACATTCAGCGCAAGTATATCTCCATCAGGTTTCCTGGTGAACTTGTATGCCCCGTGTGATGTACCAATCGCTACTGCGAGGGCATCTACTTGTGTCTTCTTTACAAAATCAGTAGCTTGATTAGGATCTGTCAATAATTGATCCTGAGACAATTTCCCTTCAAATCCATGCCCATCTTCTTTTTCACCTTCACCGGTTTCTAATGAACCAAGACAGCCAAGTTCACCTTCGACTGAAACACCGATCTTATGAGCAACTTCCGTAACTTTGGAACTAATTTCAATATTGTATTCATAAGAAGCAGGAGTTTTAGCATCTTCCTCCAATGAACCATCCATCATTACACTTGTAAAATTGTTAGCCATCGCTGAGAGACATGTATCAAAATTATTTCCATGGTCCTGATGAATACAAATTGGAATTTCCGGATACATTTCTACAGCTGCATCAAACAAATGACGCAGAAATATATCTCCTGCATAAGAACGTGCGCCACGACTTGCTTGTAAAATAACAGGCGAATCAGTGGATTTTGCCGCTCGCATGATCGCTTGAATTTGTTCCATGTTGTTTACATTAAAAGCAGGAACACCGTAGCTGTTTTCAGCTGCATGATCAAGCAGTTGTCTCAAAGATATCAAAGCCATTTTCAGTTCTCTTTTTAGAAGTTTATGTTTTCTGTTTTGAAACTGAGTTAGTTAAAAACAGTAAAATATTTTTCAGATTCTTTAGGACCATTTGCCAGTTAATTTTAAACAATGTCTTTTGCGGCATTGACGACATTTTGAGTTGTTATGCCAAAATGTATGTAAAGTTCATTAGCCGGAGCAGAAGCCCCAAAAGTACTCATTCCGACAAATTTTCCATTCCTGCCAAGATACTTACCCCAGCTTTGTTCTATAGCAGCTTCAACGACTACAATTGGTGTCTCCAGCGGTATTACCTTGTCTCTGTAGTCCTGACTCTGTTCTTCAAATTTATCGAGACACGGCATTGATACAACAGCTGCGGAAATACCTTCTGTTTTCAATTGATCACGGGCTTCTATGGCAATCGCGACTTCCGAACCGGAAGCAATTAAGGTCAAATCTCTTTTATCTTCAGTTTCTGCCAAAACGTATCCGCCTTTGGAACTTAAATTTTCTTCTGTGTGCTCCTTTCTGAGACAGGGCAGCCCCTGACGCGAAAGCGAAAGAACAGAAGGGGTTGAACTTGTTTCCAGCGAAGAAGCCCAGCACTCTGCTGTTTCAACGACATCACACGGTCTATAAACATTTAAATTAGGAATCGCACGTAAACTGGCGAGGTGTTCTACCGGCTGATGAGTAGGACCATCTTCACCAAGTCCGATCGAGTCGTGGGTCATGACATAAATCACACGTTGCTGCATCAAAGCGGATAGTCGTATCGCAGGACGGCAATAATCGGTAAAAATTAAAAATGTCCCACCATAAGGCACAAATCCACCGTGCAGTGCAATCCCATTCATGGCGGCTGCCATGCCGTGCTCACGAACTCCGTAATGGATATAATTCCCAGCAAAATCTCCCGGTTTAACAATTTTTTGCGTTTTGGCCTTTGTCAAATTAGAGCCAGTTAAGTCTGCAGAACCACCGACTAATTCTGGAATTGCTTCTGCTAGCACATCCAGTGTTTCCTGGCTCGCTTTACGTGTAGCAACTTTTGTTTTTTCTGCAGAATGTTTTCGCTTAAAATCCTGCATAGAAGATTGCCAATCTTTTGGCAGTTCACCTAAAATAAGACGTTCAAATTCATCTTTCCTTCCGGAATCATGGAGACGTTTTTGCCATGATTCCATTTTAGCTCTTTTCATAGAACCGACTCTTCGCCATGCACTGAAAACTTTTTCAGGAATTTCGAAAGCCGAATATGCCCAGTTCAGGGCTTCACGAGTTGCCATAATTTCATCATCCCCGAGCGGGGCACCATGAGAAGCTGCAGTTCCGGCTTTATTTGGTGAGCCAAAACCGATCATTGTTTTACATGCAATCAGAGAAGGCTTACCTTGGTTTTCATGAGCACCATTGATGGCTTGTGTAATCGCATCAGGATCATGTCCATCACAAAAAGAAACATCCCAGCCGCATGCACCAAAGCGCATGAGTTGATCATCATTGACCGCAAGATCGGTTGATCCATCAATTGAAATTCCATTGTCATCAAATAAAACTATCAGTTTACCAAGTCCTAAGCGCCCGGCTAATGAGGCCGCTTCGTGGCTTATTCCTTCCATCAGGCAACCGTCACTAGCAATCACATAAGTATTGTGATTCACAAGTTCACTTCCAAATCTATCAACTAGCATTCTTTCAGCAAGAGCCATTCCGACTGCATTTGCGATGCCCTGTCCAAGCGGACCGGTAGTGGTTTCAATTCCGGCTCCATGTCCATATTCGGGATGTCCAGCTGTTCTATAACCAAGTTGACGAAAGTTTTTTAGTTCTTCGAGTCCAAAATCCTCATAACCGGTCAAGTAAAGTAGAGCATAAAGCAGCATCGAACCATGTCCAGCGGACAAAATAAAACGGTCACGGTCAGGCCAAGCAGGATTACTAGCGTTAAAATTTAAGAAACGGGTAAACAAAACTGTTGCCACATCTGCCATTCCCATCGGCATTCCGGGGTGACCCGAGTTTGCTTTTTGAACCGCATCCACCGCTAAAAAGCGAATTGCGTTTGCCATATCTTGATGAAGTGGAGAAGTACTCATAAGTTTGTATTAATAATTAATTATAAAGAAAAGGTAAGAATACAATATCTGTCACTGATTAAAGAGTTCAGTTACTCCCTATATCGCAGATGACCCAAAATCGTCTCCACCCTGTGATAAGAAATCAACAGTTGAGTCAACATTAAACTATAGCCTATGATATTAATTTTTCAGTTTTTCTATTTACCGTTTATTTTATAACAAATTTTTTACTTAATAAATCAAAATCTATGGCAATTCATCATATCTAATTACAGGATGATTTTCTATAATACTATAAACTTAAAAATATAAAAAGGTTCCGAAATGATACTCAAATCAAAGATGCCTACTGCCAACATAACTGGAATGAATGCGTAGCAAAATAATTCAGCTACGAATCTATAGAATAATTATATTCTTTAAATATTCCCCACATGTATGTTCTGCTTATGATATTTAAGTTTCGTTTTGCTCAGCAACAAATTATCTTCCACCAGAGACTTCTAGTAGTGCACCTGTTGTGTATGAAGATTCACTGGATAGAAGCCACATAATTGACCTTGCGACTTCTTCAGGTTTCCCTCCTCTTTTCAAAGGAATAGTGTCTTTAATTCGTTCCACACGTCCTGGCTCGCCACCGCTGGCATGAATATCTGTTTCTATCACACCGGGGCGAACAGCATTAACACGTATTCCTTCCTCAGCTACTTCCTGGGCAAGTCCTCTGGTAAAAGTATCAATTGCCCCTTTAGAAGCTGCATAATCTATATATTCTCCGGGACTACCAAGTCTTGCGGCTGCGGATGATAGATTGACAATCGTTCCACCATTACCTCCATTTTTTATAGACATCCGTTTTACGGCTTCCCTCGCACACAAAATACTACCTGTAATATTTGTTAGGAATACTCGGTTAAGTCGCTTCGAATCCATGTCTTCAATTCGCATTTGACTTTCCAGAATTCCTGCATTGTTGACAAGCGCGCTAATCTTTCCGAGTCTGTCATCAACAGTACTAAATAATTCCAACACTTCTTCCTCTTTTGAAATGTCAGCTCCGACTGCAATTGCTTGTCCACCGTCAGCGTTAATTTTATCTACGATCTGCTTTGCAGCGACTTTGTTTTTCAAAAAATTCACACAGACAGCGTAACCTCTCCTGCCTGCAATCCTTGCTGTTGCTGCACCAATTCCCCGACTTCCTCCAGTAACGATCAAAACCTTATCCATTTTTATTTTTCGTTGATGAATTTATAAACAATAGTATTCCGCTAATCTCTTAAATCCGGGAAGTGAATTTTCGATTGTATCGAGAGTACAACAGAGTGAAATCCTAAAATGTCCCGGACCTCCAAATCCAACTCCCGGTACCAGTAAAATATGTTCTTGCTGTGCTCGTTTAACAAATGCTACATCATCTGTGTCAGGTGATTTTGGAAAAATATAAAAAGCACCCTGTGGTTTGATTGCCTCAAATCCCAAATCACTTATCATAGAGAACATTTTATCACGTAATTTTTCATAAACTGAAATATCAACTTTTTCGTTCCCAAGTAGAGGTAGAATTTTCTGCATCATTGCAGGAGCATTCACAAATCCGAGTATCCGATTACAAAATACGAGAGCCTGATACAGTTCCTCCTTGCCAAATGCATCCGGATGAATAGCGATGTAACCTATACGCTCACCGGCAAGACCTAAGTCCTTTGAGTGAGAATTGACTAAAATTGAATTTGGATAACTCAGAAAGACATTGCTGTTTTTAAATCCGTCAAAAACAATGTAACGGTAAATATCATCTGATACTAGATAGATTGGATGCCCGAAATCTTTCTCTTTGCGAAATAATAACTGTGCTAATTCGTCTAATATTTGCTGTGAATAAACTGCTCCCGTAGGGTTATTTGGGCTATTGATGATTACAATCTTTGTATGCTCACTCAAACTTGCTTCAATCGAATCCAGGTCGGGTTGAAATTCTGAAGTAGTTTCGGCCAGAGTCAGACGTCCACCATGATTTTGCACATAAGCTCCGTATTCTACAAAATAAGGAGTCAAAGCCAACACCTCATCTCCTGCTTCTAGCAAAGCTTTGAACACCACATTTAAACCTCCCCCGGCCCCTACACACATAACTATATCCTCACTACCAAAAGGATAGCCAGTTTCATCCCGCATTACACCGGCAATAAATTCACGTGTCTCTCCAAATCCCGCATTTGGCATGTAACGATGCATTCCATGTTCAGATTTTTCCAGCAACCGCTTTATTTGTTCGTGCACTTGCTCCGGAGGTTCGAGGATAGGATTACCAAGCGAAAAATCAAACACATTTTCCGCACCATGCTCTGCCTTTAAACGAGCACCTGCTTCAAACATTTGTCTAATCCAAGAGCCTTTAACCATGGATTCACGTATTGAATGTGAAATAGACATTATTTTCTTCCCTTTGATTCAAAATATTTCGTAAAATTGGAAGACGAGGTTTTTTTGGGGTTCATGCTAATACATGAGTGACAGATAATATGAGACACTGTCAAGAGGTATGTTTTCAGGAAAAAAGATTCTTTATTTTTTTAACAAATTTATCACGAATAGGATTGCTTTCATCTTCGCAACAATCGTCGAATTCTTTCAATAATTCTTTTTGCTTTGCGGTCAGTTTACTCGGAGTTTCCACAACAACCCGCACATGTAAATCTCCGCGTCCTCCACCACGAAGATGAGCTATACCCTGATTTTTCATTCTAAAGATTTTGTGAGTTTGAGTTCCGGATGGAATTTTTAATCTGGCTTCCCCCTCTAGAGTTGGTACCTCAAGATCGGTCCCAAGAGTTGCCTGAGAAAAACTGATCGGAACTTCGCAAAAGATATCTGCGCCTTCACGTTCAAAAAGAGAGTGTTCCTTGACACCTAAAACTATGTATAGATCACCCCCTGATCCACCATTTGCTCCGTGTTCCCCCTCTCCTGTGAGTTTGATCCTTGAACCGGTAGCAACTCCAGCTGGTATATTAACTCTAATACGTTTTGTCTTAGATACGCGGGTGCGCCCATGACAATTTTTACAGGGATTTGATATTGTCTTTCCACGACCACCACAACTACTGCAGGTCGTGGCAACACTAAAAAATCCCTGTTGTACCCGCTGCTGCCCGGTTCCCCCACAGGAATTGCAAATTTTTATGTCTTTTTCAGATTCTGCCCCCAAACCACTACAGGAATCACAAGTTTCCATACGTGGGACATCAATTTCTTTCGATGAGCCAAAAACAGCGTCCTCAAAGGAAATTTCCATATTATATTGTAAATCGGACCCGCGCTCACCACGCCCGGTTGAACTTCCTCCAGAACCGCTGAAGAACTCACTGAAAATATCTCCGAAAACATCTCCAAAACCACTTCCACCTGCGCCTCCGAAACCACCCATTCCACTACTCCCCATACCTTCAGCGGCATGTCCAAACTGGTCATAACGTGAGCGTTTTTCCTGATCTCCGAGAATTTCAAATGCTTCAGAAGCTTCTTTGAATTTATTTTCTGCTTGCTTATCTCCCTGATTTCGATCTGGATGATATTTCATAGCTACCTTTCGGTATGCTTTTTTGAGTTCTTCTGCTGAAGCATTACGGGACACACCTAACACTTCATAATAATCACGCTTTGCCATGAAATTTCGTCAAGGGTTTACAAGTTCATAATTGAAATGTTATATTTTAGTATCTTTTACTTTCAGTCTGAGCCTGATTTACTTTTTTACTTCTTCAAAGTCTGCATCAACAATATCCTCATCATCTTTGTCTGATTTTTCTTCACCATCCTGATTGTCTTCATTTCCTTGTTCATGATCAGTAGCCTGCTGTTCAGCCTGTTGGCTGTATAACAATTCGGCCATTTTATGAGAAGCCTGTGTCAATGCTTCAAGATCACTCTTGATAGCGTTTACGTCATCGCTTTCTACACTCTTCTTGAGCTGTTCGCAACAGGCCTCAATTTTTGTTTTATCTTCTTCAGGTAGTTTTTCCCCAAGTTCGCTTACGGATTTTTCAGTACTGTAAATAAGCGTTTCGGCCTGATTTTTAACTTCAACACCATCTCGTTTTGCTTTATCTTCTTCGGCAAACTGTTCTGCATCATTAACCATTTTTTCGACTTCATCATCTGAAAGTCCGCCTGAAGACTCAATTTTTATAGCCTGTTCTTTGCCGGTACCCAAATCTTTGGCACTAACGTGAACAATTCCGTTTGCATCAATATCAAATGTAACCTCGATTTGCGGTACCCCACGGGGTGCTGGCGGAATGCCTACCAACTCAAAACGTCCTAGCGTTTTGTTGTCTGCTGACATCTCGCGTTCACCTTGTAGTACATGAATGCTGACGGCAGGCTGATTATCTGCTGCAGTAGAGAAGGTTTGGCTTTTTCTCGTAGGTATGGTCGTGTTACGCTCGATTAATTTTGTCATTACACTGCCCAAGGTTTCGATCCCAAGCGAAAGTGGAGTAACATCAAGAAGCAATACATCTTTCACATCACCTGTAAGAACACCACCCTGGATTGCCGCGCCGATGGCTACAACTTCATCTGGATTAACACCTTTGTGAGGTTCTTTGTCAAAAAAATCTTTGACGATTTCCTGTACTTTTGGCATACGTGTCATACCACCCACTAGAATAACCTCATTGATATCCTTTGAGGTGCAACCTGCGTCTTTCAATGCTTTGCGGCAAGGTTCAAGACAACCCTGAACAAGATCGTCAACCAACGATTCAAACTTAGCACGCGTAATTTTTAGGTTAAAATGTTTTGGCCCTGACGCATCCGCTGTAATAAAGGGTAAATTGACATCTGTTTCTGAACTAGCCGACAATTCATGCTTGGCTTTCTCTGCAGCTTCACGTAGACGCTGCAATGCCATTTTGTCTTCACGCAAATCAATACCGTTTTCTTTTTTAAACTCATCTGCAAAAAAAGTGATAAGTCGATTGTCAAAATCGTCACCCCCCAGAAAAGTATCACCATTAGTTGATTTTACATCAAATACGCCTTCACCAATTTCCAAAATAGAAATATCAAAAGTACCGCCACCTAGATCAAAGACTGCGATTTTCTCATCATTTTTTTTATCAAGTCCATAAGCCATTGCAGCGGCAGTAGGCTCGTTGATAATACGCAAAACATCAAGACCGGCGATTTTTCCGGAATCTTTGGTGGACTGACGTTGAGCGTCACTAAAATAAGCAGGAACAGTAATTACAGCTTCTGTAACGGACTCACCTAAATATTCTTCTGCAGTCTGTTTCATTTTCTGCAGAATAGAAGCAGATATTTCTTGAGGAGAATATTTAGTATCATCAACTTTCACATACGCTAAATCCTTATTACCTTTGACAATTTCATAAGACACCATTTTTTTCGTGTGTTTTACTTCCGCAGATTTAATTTCCTGACCCATCAAACGTTTGATGGAATATATTGTACGTTGAGGATTTGTTACTGCTTGTCTTTTCGCAACCTGCCCAATCAACCGCTCACCTTCATCATTAAAAGCAACCATCGAAGGTGTTGTGCGTGTCCCCTCAGCGTTTTGAATGACCTTTGGGTCACCACCCTCCATGATGCTGACACATGAATTTGTGGTTCCTAAATCTATACCAATAACTTTACCCATAATTATTCTCCTAGTTCTTTCATGAATGCCCCCTTGAAAAAACTAATTATTTTCAAGGGATATAAATTAATTTTTTTCAAATTTATTCAGCTTAAAGTCTTAATTTTTCCCGGAAACCCGGACCATTGCTGGACGAATAATGCGACCATGCAAAGTATATCCCTTCAGACATTCCTCAACAACTTGGTTGTCAGGGGCAGAATCTGAATCATCAACTCCTACAGCTTGGTGAATGTTTGGATCAAACTCTTCACCAACTGTTTTGACTTTTGTAACACCAAATTTCTCAAAAACTTCATGTGTCATTTTAGTTACCATCTCCAACCCCACTATCATACTGTCGACGTCCGTGTTGTCGCTTTTCGCATGAGAAATGGCTCGATCAATATTGTCCAGAGAAGGTAGCAACTCTTTAATTAAATCGAGATTAAAATATTTAAATCGATCAGAGCTTTCACGAATCATTCGCTTTTTATAGTTTTCAAACTCAGCATTGACTCTAAGATAACGCTCTTCCATATTCTTCGCCTTCGTACGTTCCTTCTCTAACAGATCTTCTTCTGTTGGCTCCGCTTCTGGTTCATGCTGTTCGGGAGAATCTACTGCAATATCAGACTCAATTTCTTCATGTAGATTTTCAAACTCTTTGTCAATCTTTGGTTCGTCATTATCCTGTTTTTTTTCAACAGATTCTTTACGTTTTTTGGCGCTCATGGGGATCTTTATTTTATATTCAGTCGTAAGATTGGTCAGTTATTGTTTTAGATAATATTTTAGCAGTATAGTCAACCATGGAGATTATACGTTTATAATCCATACTTGTTGGACCAACAACACCAATTGAACCTAAAACATTTTGATTGTTGCGATAACTAGCTGTGATTAGTGAACAGCCCTGTAATTGTTTTAAATCATTTTCAATACCAATATATATTCGTACACCTTTTTGCTTCATTGAATCATCAAGTATTTTCATAATTGCACTTTTCTGGTCAAAAGCATCAATTAAAGAGCGTACAGACGACTGCTCATGAAAATGAGAATCAAGCAGGAGATTCATTTGCCCGTCTATCAGCATTTCACCAGGTTGGTTTAATTCAAAAGCTTTTTTGCCTAAACGAACAGCATGGGCTAAGAGATCATGATAACGGTTACGATCATCAACCATACTCTGATGAATTTCTTCACGAATTTCTTGCATTGAGTGATCTTTAAATTTGTTGTTAAGAAATTCTGCCACTAAGTTAAGAAAATCTTGGGTATGACTTTCCTTAGAAAATATAATTTTGTCACGTACAACACCGGCTTTTGTGACCAAAATGACGAGGATTCTATCCTCACTGATTTTTATAAGTTCGATGCGTTGGAGTTTACTGACAGAAGCCTTAGGGGTACTGAGCACACAGGCAAACTTAGTAAGTTCAGCCAGCATTCGGACTGCCTCTGCCAAAATTGTTTCTATCTGTGAGCCCTGTTCGTTAGAAACCTGAGATATTTTCTCCTTCATCTGTTGAGGGATACTCGTTGGTGAAGCTAACGAATTAACATAAAACCTATAAGCTTTGTCGGTTGGAACCCGTCCTGCCGAGGTGTGATTCTGAATTAAATAGCCAAGTTCCGCGAGATCAGACATAATGTTTCTGATCGTCGCGGGAGAAAGTGTGATTCCTATTGTTTTAGAAAGTGTTCTTGAACCAATTGGTTCTGAGGACTGTATGTAGTTTTCTATAATACTGTGAAGAACTATCTGTGCCCGTTCATTCAATACTAAGTTATAACGGATTCCTTTTTTTTTATTATCTATAACTTTTTTTATCAAAAGAAATGCTCCTAAAATCAATTTAAGTCATTAGCACTCAGTAAGGCTTAGTGCTAATAATTTAACTATTTTTAGTAAAATAAGTCAAGCAAAAGATAACAAAGAAATAATTTAGTAGATAATGCCGCGAAAGTAGTGAAAAAACTTACACCCTGTGAGACCAAGACAGATAGTTAAGACATATCAAAAAGAAAATTAGAAAAGCTTCTTTTTTTTATGGACTTCCAGAAACAGTTCGAAAATACTTCGATATTTTTGTTCTAGTTCATCCTGTTCTTTAAATGATTGGTTTTTTACTAATTTTAATTTCGAATCATAGATTTGAAAGGTTGAAATATGACTCAAAACCCACGAGTCCTGTTTCAGGTCTATAAAAAACATTTTTTCTGACTCACTTTCGGATTGACCTTCGAAGCTAAAACGCAGAACAATCCTATTGCACTGTTCTCCGCACCAGTAGTGAATCATTCCAAATTCCTGATGATCCAAATCACCCTCAACAGCACTGGGCCAGTTTTCTTTTATTTTTTGCTCAAGCTTATTCATATTTTCGTTTATATTTTTGATGTAAAAAGTAATTGCAGAGCACTCTTTCGTGTTTGTAGATCAGAAAACCGATAAACCGCCCTATCCAGCCAATAATGTAAAAATCCAGTTGCCAGGCCGATTCCCACTAAGAAAGTGTACAACTCTGAGTTCTGCAGCCATTTCATCAAGGCAGGAAATACTTGTTCACTGTATAGGGCTCCAGCTGAAACCGCCTCGATTTCAAAGAAAGGTGTCATAGCAACAGAAAATGCACAGAGGCAAATCAAAACTGGCCAGGGGTTCCAAAATTTTTTGTCTGAATATTTTTTCAGGAATACGTTTTTATGCTTTTCATCATGTTTTAAATCATTTCCTCCCATGTGAGTTGCCAGACCTAATGCTGCCAGCCAATGTTGTAAAGTCCAAAGCATTAAAAATTGAAACGGATCCAATTGAAATGCTGCAACAGCCATCAAACCTATTCCAAACAAATACAAAATTTTGGGGAGACTATAATTCTCAAGCCATGCATTACGAACCATGAAAAGTGTACTTCCGACAACAAGCAAGGTTCCAAAGCGCATTAACAATGGAATTCCTTCTATTCCCAAATCAGAAAGCAGATTCGGCAAAACATGTTTTTCCTGTAGAAAGGATGTCCCGTGCAAAAGCTCGGCAATTATTATAAGCACCCCTCCCACTCCCCAACAAAATATTCGGTCATTTTTTTTGGTGGAAGGAGTTGATTTTTCTTTCCGAAGGTATTGATAGAGCCGGAGAATTCCATAGTGCTGAGCTGCAAAATGATGTGCCCCCCAAGCAAAATCAATCATCAGTAAACCGAAAATTCTTTCACTAAATGTAAAGGCTAATACAGACTCAGGGATGTAAAGCACAGCTAAAACTCCTAGGGTAATGAAAATCGGAAAAAATACAAACCGCTTCTTCATAGCTCTTCGAAGGGGTTTGTATGCCTGTGTTCCCCATGCTAAATAAAATGAACTGAAACGATGAGAAATCCAGAAAAGGAATACCCCGGTTGCATAAAACATTTCTTGCAGATGAGCAGAATCTAACATGAGAAAAAGAAACGTCAACCATATACCAGATAGCAGCCAAAATGAATCCCAACTTGAAGACCTAATCCAACCTTTTGTATAATCGTTCATTAATTCTGTCTGAAGATCAAAGTTTTAAAAAATTGAAAAAATGATATTAGATTAACATAAAAATGCTAAGGAAATTTGTAGAAAAGCAAAAAACTTGCGAATATCTTAAATTTTACTCATGCTGTCCGTTCGTTTTTCACTTATACTATTTAATAATAATGCTCCATTATTTTGCATACGGCTCTAATATGAGCGCCCGGCGTGTACGTCACCGACTCGGATGGGCACCATCACGTATCTCTGCTACTCTACAGGATTACCTGCTTTCTTTCAACAAACAGTCCAGTGACGGAGGAAAAGCAAACATTCAAATTTCTCCAGGAGATGAGGTTGAAGGTATTTTATATTTTGTCAAAGAGAATGATCTTTTGACTTTGGATGGATATGAAGGTGTTGCCGAAAAGCAATACAAACGCCATGAGATCGAAGTAATGGACCTTTCCGGTCGTCCAATGGTGGCAATTGCATACATTGCATTAAATACAGGGCCCGAGTCACGCCCTACCCTTGAGTATTTGAACTATTTACTGGAAGGAGAACATCTCCTTAGTATGGAATATGTCTGCAGACTTGAAGAAATTTCAACTATATAGTTATATTTTTCAGAAATAATGTCTTTAACATTCATCGATAATCTTAATTTCAATCAAGACGGGAAATACATTTCAGCAGTTAAGGTTCCTCATTCCACCAATGATTCTGGATGGGGCTCACTATTGCTTCCTGTGATTGTCATCCGAAATGGTGATGGACCAACCATACTGTTTACAGGAGGGAACCATGGGGATGAATATGAAGGTCCAATTGCGTTAAGAAAATTGGCGAATGAAATAAAAGTTGAAGACATTCAGGGACAAGTCATCATTGTGCCATATCTCAATTATCCAGCAGTGTTGGCGGGAACACGACTTTCTCCTGTAGATGGTCAAAACATGAACCGGTCTTTCCCAGGTAATCCTGATGGTTCCATGACTCAGAAAATTGCTGATTTTGTCTATAGAGAACTGGTAATGCGAAGTGATGTAGTACTAGATTTTCATTCTGGAGGAAACTCAATGATTTTTGAACCATGCACAGTTTTGCATAAGCTGGAAGACTTCAATCAGATGAAAAAAACTGTGCTTGCCGTAAATAAATTTGGTGCACCTTTAAGTCTTTTGCTAAATGAGTTGGATAGTAAAGGAATGCTTGATACTGCTGTCGAAAAAAATGGGAAAATTTTTATTTCTACAGAACTTGGCGGAGGTGGTTCTGTAAGTCCTCGTACACTCAAAATTGCGGAAGATGGAATACGTAATCTACTTCGACATTTCAAAATACTACCTCCAAACGAAGAACTTGTTCCAAAAACCAAATTCATGCATACCCCTGATATTGGGGGCTATTTGATGGCTCCACAAGAAGGTCTTTATGAAACTTTGATTGAATTGGGAGAACCTGTCACAAAAGGGCAAGTCATAGGTCGAATCCACAGTATCTCGCAGATAGAAGTTCCGACAGTCGAAGTTCAAGCACAAATTGATGGTGTACTAGTTACCAGAGCGGGACGTGCTCCTGTCAAAATTGGGGATACGATTGCTGTGATAGCAACTGATATTGACGTTTCTAAATTTTTCGACACCAAATCTTAGTTATTGAAGCGACTAGGATGGGTTGTCTGCTCAAATTCACATCGTTCATCCCAATCATTGCGTGATGCACATGGTGTCGGAACTGGTCGGTAATTGCAATAATAATCCTTCCCTATTGTTAGCCCTGCAGGTATTGGAACTCTGTAAGTGCGCTCATCCGCAAATGTCGCCCAGAATCCCCAGTGAGTAATCCTTAATCTTTTGAGTTTAACTCGGCGTGAAGGAGAAATATACTGGTAATATGGATCAGTAAAAACCAAGGCACAGAGTTCAAGAACTCTTTGCTGTTGACTTGTAGGATAATTATATTTAGTACTGCTTTTAGAACTGCTGCAAGCAGAAAGTATAATTGACAATAATAAGCAAAATAATTTAAAAATTGATCGAAATTCTAAATACATTTTGAATGTTGATATTCCAGAAATCTCCATCTATCTTCTATTCTTATATTCGTTTGAGAGGAATTTCTAATAATAAGTTTTAAAAAAATTTATAATATTCCCAGAAATGTAAAGCAGTTATTTTATTCGAAAGATCATAAACAATGGAAGGAGATATGTGAAATTGAGATGAACTTTAAAAAACTCCCTATATTTTTTTAGATTATTCTCTTTTATTAAAAGAGTTCATCATTAATTCTTTTACAATAATCATTTTTCATGAAATATTTTCATTTTAATTTAGCAGGCTATTTTTCTTCAATAATGAAGTTTCAGCAAAAATCAAAATTTATAAAACAAAATATTTTTAATCCTTTCCTTGGAGTCTACTTGGCAAGAATTCAATTAAAAACGATCAACCTTATCAAAATGCCATAGAAGACCAATAAATTATTTCAGCTATGACAAATATTAATAAAATTGTAACCGCAAGACGAGAGTGTTTATCCATGATGTCTCCTAAAATATATTAAGAAAAAAATTTATTTACAAAAGACTTTCTAACAGACATATCGCTAAATCACGATCAAGGAGTATTTCAGACCATCTGTGCATAACTTACCAGATTCTCCACCGATTCATTTCCGCCGCACATTAACAAAACCAGATGGTCATCGGGACCAAACCTATCTTTGATAGTCAGTGCTGCAGCCAAAGTGCATGATGCAGCCAATTCAGGTAACACCTTCGCCCGTTCAATGACAAAACGTTGCGCATCAATTGCCTGCTTATCACTTACAATGATCAATTCTTCAACGTGTTCCTGAACAATAGTCAGCGCATCTTGACCTACAAATGGTGGGCAGAGTGTCTTAGCTAATGAGTTTGGCTGGATATTGACGACTTGACCAGCATCAATAGCTGTTTTCATTGCTTTAGCCCCTTCAGTTTCTACACCCCACACTCGAATTTTTTGATTCAAGCCCTTAATAGCAACTGTGTTCCCACCAATCAGTCCGCCGCCGCCAATGCTGATTACGAGATCAGTAATTTCTGGAAGATCTTCAAAAATTTCGAGCGCGACAGTACCAGCCCCGGCCATCTGATGCGGATTGTCATATGGATGTAAAGCCACGCGGCCTTGATCAGACAACTCATTGTATCGGGCAATTGCAGTCTGAATATCTGGTGAAAAGTCAATGGTTGCAGAGTAACCTCGGGTCGCTTCGATATAATTATGTGGAGTATCTTCTGCCATACAAACAATCGCATCTACACCCAAAACGCGACTGGCATAAGCAGCTCCCTGTGCGAAATTTCCACCACTGATGGCTACCACACCTTTAACTAATTCATCCTTGCTTCTTGCCAGCATCTGGTTAAAGGCTCCACGAAGCTTGAACGAACCAGTTTTCTGGAACATTTCCATCTTCAGATAAACATTCGTTCCCAACCTTGTACTCAAGGTCTCACTTTTCCATAAGGGCGTCCGTCTCACATACGAGATAATTTTTCCTGCAGCTGCTTCAACATCATTTAGTGTTATCATTATTGTTACTTATTCCGACAAATAAGGTCTTAATACTAATCTGGAATGGAAAACATTGTCCCAAGATCTGATTTAAGATAAATTAATTTAGCATCGAACGTGACCAGAAACTAAGTACTGCTAGTGTTCCTGTGGCAATCATTGGCGGTATATTCAACGGGATACCACGAAATACTGTCATTGATATAATGACAGCACACATCACAACTAAACCGATAGCAACACCCAAAAGAATTGCCTTTTGGTCATCCACTTTCTCAACGTTTCTGGATTGAAATGCAATACACACAGTAATAAATAGCAAAACAGACATAACGTACCGAGAAGTTATTCCTATTTCTAAAGCTAACCCTTCGGCACTAGGGTAGGACTTTAAAACAAAAAACTCTGGAATAGCAGCAAAAGCAAGCAAAAAAATTAGAGGCACTGTTGCAGCTATAGACATCATTATTTTATATGGCATATAAACTCCTTAATAATTGTTGAGATTGTCGATTCAAGCGCTTTGTCTGCATTTATCTGCATCGATTGCGGGTCTAACTGATATTTGGTGCGAGAAGGGGGACTCGGACTCGATTATCCGTTCTCACAATCCCTGCAATTGCAAGCCTGGGAAGCACGACTCCCAATTTGTCCACAAATTAACCATACAACTTCTTGGATATGGCTGCTCCAGTCTCAAGAGTTTACTCTCCAGAATGATGCGAATATAACTATTTAAAGTCAAGAAATAAATATTTTAAGTCCCCAAAATCTCCTGTGAGCAACTCCCACCAATTCCTCACAGTAAGACTATTCTAGTAAAAGACCATATGGAACCGGCCTATCAAACTGGGCTTCAAATGAGAAGTGCTTTTCACCTGACTGTACTAACGCACCTCCCCCACTTAAAAATCCTTGTACTGAACCACCTCCATCAAAATTCATAGCTGTTTGCGCCTCCAATGAAACCATCAGTTGTGCTAATTCTAGTAATGTCATTCCACCGGTTTTAGATTCGATCCCTTTCTGAAATCTCGTCGAATCACCTTCCACAAGAACCATAACAAGTTTTTTATCCTTGGTTATTCCAATAGCTAACCGAGCTGCACGGGTGATGTCTATATCAATCGGGAATCGCGATGGTGGAAGGCGAAATCCATTTTCTAATAAGAATTGCTCCTCCAATAGTTCTTGCTTCAAATCTACGATTTCTCCGTTTTCCACAAGTAAAGGGCCACATTGTATTGCATGTTTGCTATCCATTAAACCTTCAATCTCAAAATTTACTTTTTGACCAGTACTATTCTGACAAAGTGCATTCCTATCATTCCCAACAAGCCGAACCAAAATGCCAGTTCTTGGAACCCATACTTCCCCCATTGTTTTGTCTTCGACAATAGTGTCCCCAGAAATAGCTAGAAGTCGCTCATGCTTAGCTACCTTAAGAGTTGAATCTAAAGTGTCGTTACCAAAGCATAAAAGGGTAGATCGCATATCTTCTGATTTACCATTCCGCCCCAAAGCTAAGCCACCTGGAAGTCTTAATGTCAAATCTGAAATTGATGGCTTAAGTATGGCTGGTCCTGTGGGTGTCAGACATAAAGCAGGACGAGGATATAGTGGTGGAATTAGAATAGTGTAATCAATCAACATCAAACCTATGTGATGACCAAGACGATCTAATGGTGTGGCTAGCTCCTCCTGTAAAATGAGGAAAAAACCTGAATTTGTTACGACGGATTTTTTTGTTTGTGACCAAGAAAAAACCCTTGGAAATCCAAGATGTTGATGGGGAACCTCTATAGATTTTTTTAAATCAGCTGGTTTGGAAGTGGGTGAATAAATGGGGATATAGTCCGTACCGAATATTTCATTAATAATGGTGGGTTTCAATATGCCAAAATAGCACGATTCTTCAAGATTTAATGGAACAGGCTTAAAATGATTAAATTGAATAATTACCGTATTTACATGGACATTTGCTTTTGTAGTAATGGAACCCTTCTTAATTTCCATTTTCAGCCTTTTATTCCCGAATGTACAAAACCCTGAACAACATGTTTTTGTGCAGCCATATAAACCAGCAATAGTGGTAGTGTAGAAATAAAAGATCCTGTTAGGAGCAAAGTCCACTCTGCTTCAAATTCACTAACAAAGTTCATCAGTGCCTGAGGTAAAGTTTTCCAATCATCATTTGTTATGTAAAGGACGGGTCGTAACAACTCATCCCAATTGTGTATGAATGCTACAACGAAGAGACTGGCGAGTGCTGGGCGTGCCGCAGGAAGAAAGATATAATAGAAAATGTGAACTGTACGAGCCCCATCTATAAAGGCTGCTTCCTCGAGTTCTCGGGGGACGCTCTTAAAATACTCTGTCATCATTAGAGTCCCAAATGCACCTACCATTATAGATGGAATTATCAATGGTAACAAAGTATCAAGCCACCCAAAAAACCGCATCATGAAAAATTCTGGGATAATAGTCACCTCTGTTGGTACGAACATTGTCGCTATTAGTATTCCATAAATTATTTTTTTACCTGGAAATCTTATTCTGGCAAATGCAAAACCAGCAAGTGAGCAGGTAAACAATTGGCCTAAAGCTGATAGTATGGCAACTATGCAGGAATTGATGAAATAGCGTAAGAAATTCCTTTCTTGAAAGACAAGTTCAAAATTTAGGAATGGATGATCCGTAAGTAACAATGAAGGCATCAATGTTGGGGGAAGTTTGAAAGTATCGCCTACTGGTTTGAAAGAAGTGATTAGCATCCACAGAAATGGGAATATCGTTAGAGTTCCATATAGTAATAGACCAGTGATCATCAATAATTTGAAGTGGCGGTTAGACATACGACCATTTCCCGCGAAGTTGGTGATGCACTAATGTTAAGCCTCCAACAACGATGCATAAAACATAAGCAAGTGCTGCAGCATAACCCATGTCAAAATGAATGAATGCGTTTTGGTATATGTAAAACGATAATGTCGTTGATGATTGATTTGGGCCTCCCCCCGTCAGAGCATAAGTTATTTCAAACGTCTGAGTTGAGCGAACCATAGCAATAAGTATCACAAAAAATGAGGTGGGTGCAAGTAAGGGTAAAGTAACATGGCGAAATACTTCCCAGCGATTGGCTCCATCAACACGTGCCGAGTCAACAAGTTGTTGGTCAACAGTCTGCAAGCCAGCAAGAAACAGGATCATGTAGAACCCTGAGTCTCTCCAAACCGCAACAAAGACAACAGTGTAAAGTGACCATGTAGGATCCCCCAGCCATGCAGGAGGATTGTTTAACCCAAATTCCAATAACAGGTTGTTCAGCAATCCGAATCGAGTTGAAAAAATCCAACGCCAAGTTAAAGTTATTGCAACAGTGGATGTAATATAAGGTAGAAAATAAAGAGCCCGCATCCCAGCAGCCCCACGGAACCCAGAGTTCAGTGCCAGTGCTAGTGCTAAGCCAATGAAGAAGATGCCTGGAACATATATCACTGCAAACAAAAGAGTGTTCAGGAGTATCAGACGTCCTTCTTTCGAGGAGAATATTTCGAAATAGTTTTCAAGTCCAACCCATTCTCCCCCACCAAAAACATTCCAATCTGTGAAGGAAATAAAGAAGGATGCTATAATTGGATATAACCTGAATAAGACCAAACCAATCAGGGCCGGCAGGATGAGATAGAAACCAACCCGCCGGTATTCCCTTTCAAGCATTGACAATGAAGCAGGAGCCAGCTTCAAAATTTATTTTGATAAAACTTTGTTCCCGTATTCAACGAAGTTGTCTATAGCTTTTCTTAAGCTCTGTCTTCCGTTAAATACTTCATCTAGCTCTCCATTCATTCCTCCGGATTTTGAAGCTGCATAACCTCTCCATTTACTCCATTTTGGAGTAAATGATGTAGTTGTTGTACCTGATCCAATTTCAAGTAGAACTTCTTTGTTGGAAGGTTGTAAGTCACGCTCGAGCCATGCGTCGGACTCTGCAATTGGTCTGTAGGCTGGCACTTTCCCGCCAAGAAAATCTTTTGCCTTACGACCAGAACCTGTCATGTACATAATGAATTTCCATGCGAGGTCCGTATTTTTTGTATTGGGCGAAACAGCAAGCATATCTGCCCATGCATAACCTTTGGCAGTTGCTGGTTTTGCGTTAGGCCCCATTGGGATTTGAGAAATTCCCCAACGAAATTTACCCTTAGCAGCCTTGCGTAAGTGCGCGATATTCCAGGAACCATCTACCCACATTGCTGTCATTCCCATGGGGAATACATCTTTTGATCGAATACCTTCCATATCCTGTGGTTTTGCCGCTACTTGATGAAGGTTGGCAAGGTCAGTCAGAAATTTCATAGCCTCGATCGCTCTAAAGTCCGGTGCAATGCTTGTTCGATTTGTAGTAAGCAACTTGCCACCATTTCGGAAAACCCATGGCTCTATATGAGCATAACGACCATATGCCCAGAATCCATATTGATCGATTCTGCCATCATTATCCTTATCTTTGGTCAAGGCAACCGTTGCGGTAAGGAAATCACTCCAAGTCCAATTTGAATTTGGATACATAATTCCTGCTGCATCAAAGGCATCCTTATTAAAAAACAATACAGGTGCTACCCAGTTTTGTGGGAAAGCATACAGTCCATTACCCAACCTTGCTACATCCATTGCTCCAGAAAACCATTTTGACATATCAAGTTTGTCTGCATAGGCTTTCAAATTACGAAGTTGCCCGTCAGCATGCCAGCTTTGGATATAACCTGAAGACATAGCAAAAACATCAGGTAAGTCTCCAGATGCAGCCAATGCGGAAATCCGAGGCCAATATTCCTTCGGTGGCATTGCACTTACTTCGATATTAACTCCTGGATTAGAGCTTTCAAACTTTGCTATGGTTGCTTTTTCTATCTCTAGCTGAGAAGGATCCCACATCATATAACGTAGAGTTTGGGCACTTGCGCTTTGAAAAACTACGAAGAATAAGAAGCTAAAGGTTATCACGATTCTCTGAAACATTTTTCTCTCCATATTAGATTGTAGATTGAATAAAAAACTATCCACAGTTAGGATATATACCTACATTAAATTTTTTGTAGATAGCCCATCATGAGCTAATTTTTCTTTTTAAAAATGATCTTTATCTTTTATTTCAAAAAAAGAACTACGTGTGGATATCCCTAAAATTGAATTGTAATGCATTTTGTCTAAATTTCCAACTAGCAAATAAAAAATTACCTAGTCCCAAGGTTATTGTAGATAAAAATATTTATACTCTTCTGCAGTCAGGCTCTGAATTAGAATTAAGAACAGATTTTGTCAAATAATTTATAGCTCTTCAGCTTTTTTCAAATTAAAAATATTTTTTAAGTCATCTTTAGTACAAAAAAAATGGCCTAGTATTTTGATACATACCTATGTATCCCTTTCAGCGGAATTAGCATTTTTGAAAAGAATATAGACTTTGATAAATACTGACTATTATGAATGTTTATTTGTAAAATATATATTGTTAGAAAAATGATGTATTCATTATTTAGCAATAACCTCATTTCAATAGATTGTTCAAAAAATCAAAAGTTGTAATAATATTTTAATTTCTAAACTTAAGAATAGTTTTACTTAATGAACAATATCACTCTTTTAGTAATTGCAGCTGGGTTAGGTTCGCGCTTTGGAGGGTTGAAGCAAATAGCATCTGTAGGAATAAATGGTGAATCAATTATTGATTATTCTGTTTATGATGCCATCGAATCTGGTTTCAACAAAGTAGTCTTTGTAATTCGTAGTGAATTCAAAAAAGAGTTCGAGGAGAATATTTCAAGAAAATATGCAGGTAAAATTCAGGTTGAATTTGTATTTCAAGAATTGAATTCGCTTCCAAATGGACTTTTATGTCCAAAAGAACGTAAATTACCTTGGGGTACTGGTCATGCAATTTTGTCAGCCTCAAAATTGATAAAAGAACCTTTTTGTGTAATAAATGCTGACGATTTTTATGGACGTGAGTCTTTTAAAAAAATCATAGAATTTTTTTCCAAAGATTCTAAGAATTTAAGTATGGTTTATTTTAAATTGGGAAGGACACTATCACCTTTTGGGGGAGTTAGCCGTGCAATTTGTAAATTAAATAATGGGATTCTTAGTAATTTAATAGAAAAAGAAAATATTCAAAATATTAATGGAATAATAACTTCCAACAAAATTTTAAAACTTGACGCCCGAACTCCCGTATCCTTAAATATGTGGGGATTCAGGCCTTTCATATTTGATCATTTAGAAGAAATGTTTATAAATTTTTATAATAAAAATGTTGAAGATTTAAATAGTGAATTTTTAATCCCTACAGTTATAAATAATCTCATTAAAACTCAAAGAGAAAAAGTTTTTGCTCTAAATAGCAATTCTAATTGGTTTGGTATTACTTATAAAGAGGATATTTCTTTTGTAGGGTCTAAGCTACAGAAGATTGTCAATAATGGAGAATATCCAAAAGAATTATTTTAGATTTTTAATTTGGTCTATTAGAAATGTATATTTATTAGAGATAAGAAAAGTACTATACCATTTTGGATGAGATTCCACTTTTACGTTTCACTCTTTTCTATTTGTCCGTATTTTGTCCGCAAATATATCGTTTGTCCGCACTTGTCCGCACGGGTTTCGGGGCTAAGTCACTGATATTTGGTGCGAGAAGGGGGACTCGAACCCGATTACCCGTCCTCACAATCCCTGCAATTGCATGGCTCGGGGAGCACGGCCCCCTTTTGTATGCATTCAGAATCGATTTATCCATACAACTTCTTGGATATGGCAGCCCCAGTCTCAAAAGTCTCTTCCGCACTAAGGTGCGAATAACGCTCTGTACTGGCAGAATCTTTGTAATCTAGATGACAATCCCTATGATCCCAAGACTTTTCCCAACCCGGGACAAATTTGAAAGTGTTATTCAATAGTTTTTCACTACTTTAGTCTTTTCATAATCCTCAATGGCTTTTTTGAGGGTTGTGTATTCATCACAACCAAAAAAACAAATACTATCAAGCTTACCTAAATGAATCTTAGCCTTTTCTGGTTGACCGAGATTTAAATATAGGGTGGATTTGATCCGCCCAACTCCACCATCCGAGTTTTATGCCTTGAAACCAGTAATATCATGGCTTGATAGATTTACTACTTCCAATTAAATATCTTTTAAATATTCAACTTACCTTTCATTAATGCAAAATGACCAGGGAAACTGCATATAAAGATGTATTCTTTCCCACTAATAAAAACATTAGGATCTAACTCCAAAGTTGTTTCTTCTCCCCCCCCAATCATTTTTGATTTAAATAATATTTCATCCATTTCTGGCATAAATCCATTTTCAATTCCATGAGACATATTAATTTTAGATATAACTTTTTGTAAATTATTTGATTCAAGAAATACAATGTTGTGACCCATAGCATTTACTGGTAAATTCCCAGAATGTTTAAGATTTACAACAAATTTTTCACAATTTTTATTAATATGTATTTCATTGGTATCGAATTTCATCATGTCCGACCCATGAACAACTAATCCACACTCTTCTGCATATGTGTAAGAAAAGTTAAACACTGTTAATACAACTAAAATGATTTTCATCAAAATATTCTTAAAATAAAACTTCATTTTTCCTCATTAATTGAAAATTTTAAATTATTTGAACCAGGCAACTTTTAAAATGTTTATTCATTTGTTAAAAAAAATTGTATATTTGATGTTGACTCGTAAGAAATTTTAAAACTAACAAGATAGATCTATAATTGTCATAGAATTAGAAGGTTAATATAGCCTACTTCCCGTAAGTTCCTATTCAGTTTTAGAATCCTTTTTTGCCGCAGCCCAAATTACTAAACCAAATGCTGTCTTATTGATTAAGTCTGCATAGTTATAAATAATGTTGACTGCATTTACATTGGCGCTTTCTAGTAAATACCCCCAAAAATAACCTATCGGATATATAGCCCAACCTATAGTTACAATTAACCTCAACGCATTAAATGCCTTTTGACAGGATAGGTTTGCTGAATCAGCATTAATCTTACTAGCTTCCCCTAAAAAGATCTCATAAATAATCAAAAGCCATCCAACCATACCAATTACAAATCCTAAAGTGGCATCTATAAAATTTGCTTCACCTAGATATCCGAAGACCAACATTATTAAAGAATAACCTAGTAATCTCCAAAATAATGCTATGGGAACTGTAGCTATTGCCGCCAAAATTAGATAAAATTCTACAATTTGTAATGGTACAGTCAGTACCCAATCAACATACCTAAATACTGTTGGACTTTCTCCAGTTGCTACCCATACATCTCGCATGTAAAAATAGTGAACTGCTGCTATTCCTGTAATTAAACCTGCTACTGTAACAGATGTTTTCCATTTTCCTACTACCCCGTCCCTTTCAATAAAGAAGAAGACTGAAGATGCCATCATAGCCATAGTAGCAACAAAAAATGAAATCCCTACAAAATCATCTGGTTTTAAAATTCCTTCCATTATGCTCCTTCATAAAAAAAAATTAATAGTATCATACATTTAGCTTTATTAACTTCAGCCAATAAATATTAATATATGGATTAACAAACTTAAATTTACTATATTTTATGACTTTATTCAAGTGTGTGCTTCCCCTCCCCCCTCATTCCACAAGTTCTTCCAGCTCCTGAATTTCAACTAAGCCTATGTACAGCAATTCATCTGTTACCTGACTGACGCTCAGGCCAGTTCGCTCTGACATAGCCACAAGGGTACGCTTGATTTTTGCATAAAAGTGACACAATTATACAATTTGACCAAACGTAAAAGTGCTGTAATCCGTTGGTAGGACTGGCGCACCCGGCACGATTCGAACGTGCGACCCTCAGTACCGCAAACTGATGCTCTATCCAGCTGAGCTACGGGTGCATTATTTTGAGAAGTCTGCCTACAAGTAACAAAGACCAACAGGCTCGTATATAATGCCTCTAACAGTGGGGTAAGTCAATTTTAATTTGGAGAGTTATGTAGTCTTATTTGTTGCTATTCCAATGTTTGAGGGAAATTTTTGGCTTAATTACGTTAGTCTCGGAATATTTAGGTATAAACTTTCCCGGAATTATCCTGCCAAAGCAAGCGGTTGTTCAAGATGTTGGATTTTCCGCATACATTCAACGAAAGTTTTCTCATTTTGGCATTCCATCAAACGTTTACGCCATTCTTTCGCGTTTCTGAAACCACTCACATAATTCCCGATATACTTTCTAAATTCTCTTACAGCCACCAATTCCCGTTTAAATCGTCGGTACAAATGGAAATGTTTAAGAGCCAGTTTTATACGTTCATCAATTGTTGGCTCTGGATATTTTCGCCGATCCTGAAAACACCATGGATTCCCAATTGCAGCACGTCCAATCATGAAGCCGTCAAGATTAGCTATTTTCTTCAGACCATGATTTAAGCTCTGGATATCACCATTTCCAATTACTGGAATCTTCAGGTGACGTTTCAATTTATAAATAGGTTGCCAGTCTGACTCACCTTTGAAAGCCTGATTATAGGTTCGTCCGTGAATTGTAAGCATGGAGGTTCCGGCAGACTCCAGAGATTTTGCAAAATTTATTAAATTTTTGTCATCTTTCCAACCTAATCTTGTTTTGACGGAAACCTCTAAGGAACAAGCTTTGCGGATTTCTTCAACAATCCTGCAGGCCGTGTCGGGATTCTGCATCAACGCACTACCATGTTGAGAATGTACAATTTTTTTTGATGGACACCCCATATTGATGTCCACTCCCAGAATTCCACGATCTTCAACCATACGTGATGCTTCAGCGAAAATATAAGGAGAATTACCAAAAAGCTGCATGAAAAAAGGATGTTCACACGGTTCATAATCCATTCTTAAACGAACATGTTCGCTACGCATCAGTCCGTCAACGCTAGTAAACTCACTGAAAAGAATGACATCTTTGCTTAAACTTCGTACAATTTGACGGTAAGCCGAATTTGTTACTCCGTCCATTGGTGCAAGACATACAATTGGGCGCTTGACTTCGGACCAACTCATGACATGATTAGTGGAATACCTTTTCATTGTTCAAATAGTGTCAAATTTTAATATTTCATCAGTGCTTTTAAAAACGGAGTTCGTTTATGTCTTACAGAAATATTCTTAGATCGTCTGGCTCCAAATTTATCATCTGATTTTAACTTGTAAAAGCTGTAATGTCTAGCTCGATAGATATGTCAGGACCTCTTTTATCAACAATGAATCGTGGTGGCTGGACCAGCTCAGGAACCGCACGTTCACTCTTTGTAGAAAGTTTAGGAGATGAATCACTTAAGGATCAAATTGGAACACCGAGTTTGACAGAATCTCTTGAGAGCCTGAAAAAACAATTTGCCGCTATTCAGCTTGGCAGTGAATACTTTTTTCAGGCCCTTGAATTTTTGAAGTGGACAGAGCCCAATATCAACAAAGAAAGTCCGGAGGAGCAGCAGCGTTTTCACGTTTTATTATCTGGTTTACTGCTAATGCGCAAAGCAAATATTTCCGGCAGTACATGTCTACCATGGGAAGTTCTGCAAACTCAAATCTCTAAAACACTTCTTAATTCAGGAATTTCAGCAAATGAACTTTCTCCGGATAAGTGGAAAAAATGGTTGTTGAGAGGCTTCGCTACAGGAAATAAAACCTCCTCTGATCTCAAGAAAGATTCAATTTTCATCGAGAAAAATTCTCTTCTTTATTTTAGCAAATTTTGGCAAGTTGAATCCCACTTACTTTCACTACTGTGGAAACGGATAAATATGAAGCCGGATATTCCCGAAAACTCGCTCGTTGAAAAAGTCCTCGAAACTGTACTTGTGGAGCTACCGGTTCGTTTTGGTGAGGATAATCTAAGACTGGCTGAAGAACAGAAAGAAGCCGTTTTGATGTCAATATCTTCCCCTTTGCTGATCGTAACAGGAGGCCCAGGAACAGGAAAAACTTCTGTAGCCGTTACTCTGCTAAGAGTGCTTAAGAGACTTGGTCTTGCAGAAAGCCCAGCATTGGCAGCTCCCACAGGAAGAGCAGCAAAAAGGATGTCTGAAGCTATAGCCAATAGTTTAAATTCCCTTGAGAATTTGAAGGAACTCCCGTTTGAGCAAAATTTAATGAAAGTTGCCCTAGAAGCCAAGACTCTGCATAGACTTTTGTCTTATCGTCCTAACACGAATAGTTTTAAACATCACGAATATGACCCTTTGGAACACGACTTGCTGATAATAGATGAAGGGTCGATGATTGGTCAGGAGTTGATGATCTCATTACTAAGAGCAACAAATTCAGAATTGCCATACCAACATGCCGTCCCAAGGATTATTATAATGGGTGACTCACAGCAACTCCCATCTGTTGGTAATGGTGCCGTGCTACAGGAATTGACAATGCATACCGGCACTATGGAGAGAGAAGGTTTTCATGAAACTCAGTTGAATGTAGTGAAACTGCTCAAAAACTTTAGACAGGAGATCGGAGATACCGCAGGCCATAATATTCATGGTGTTGCAGAAACTGTAAAAGATATGGAGCATTTCCAAAGTGTAGAAGTGCTTTTTGATTCGAACGTGCCTAATCATAAGATTATTCAGAGAATAAAAAATCTTGAGGAGTTTGAGCAGGAAAAAGTGGTGTTGCTAAACCAGGCAAATTCTCCTGATCAACTTAGGCATTTTTCAAAATGGTGGATGGATAATTATTTAAGTGATGAAAAATTTAAGTTAAATGCTCAACAAAATTATCCTAATGATGCTCCGGAATCTTGCACTGAAAACCTAAACTATCTTTTTGAGCATTTAAAACATTTCCGTGTTTTAACAGCAACTCAGATTTTGCCATGCGGAGCAGCATCTATCAATCAGAAAATCCGTGAATGCTGGCTGGCAGAAACCGGGGTAAAAGATTTATATACGAGACACTATCCAGGAGAGCCTGTGATGGTAACTGAAAATAACTATAGACTTCAATTGTTTAACGGAGATCATGGAATTTTTCTGAAATTTATCAACCCTGAGCGTAGAGAAGTAGAACTGAAAGCTGTTTTTGTGGTTAACGGCGTTTTCAAAACTTTTTTTCAATATGAACTTCATCATTTGCAAACTGCTTACGCTATTACCGTTCACAAAAGTCAGGGTTCAGAATATGATAACCTAGCCTTAATTTTACCTTCTTTAAATAGAGCAAGCGGGGTAGATGTGGCTGAATTAAGAAGCATAGGTGAGTTAATTAACCGAGAAATGCTCTATACCGCACTGACAAGAGCAAAGAAATCCGTCCTAATACTTGGCGAGCAAAGTGTTCTGGAAGAAGCAGCACAGTACAAAGTATCACGTTACTCAGGAATTGGCACTGCTTTGGCGAGCAAGGAAAAGGATTAAAGATTTGACTTGGTAAACTGTTATTAATCGCAAATAATAATCGCGTGTATCAAGTTCTAACAAATTAAAGAATAATTAAAAACAGTTAACTTAAAAAACACAAAATAACTGAGTATCCAAAATGCGTTTTCTCTGCAACTTATTTTTACTATTGTTTTTGACGGACATACTTACGTTTGCCGGTGATGAAGTAGATTTGTTTAAAGTTGCCAGAGAGGGGAATGCCCTACAGATGAAGGGAATTATTACATCCGGTGAAGACTTGAAAAGAAAAGACGCTTCAGGAAGGAATGCTCTGATGCAGGCAGTTGTTTTCGGTAATCATGCAACCACACTGGTTCTTCTCGCGAACTCACCTGATCTGGAAAGCAAAGACGGGCTTGGGTTAACTCCGCTAAATCTTTCTGTGCGTTACGGAGACACGGAAATGACAAGAATCCTTTTGGAACACGGCGCAAATGTGAAGGACACAATGGAGGATGGTTCTACTCCTCTTATTTTTGCTGCACTGGAAGGGCAAATTTCGGCCGTGCGCTTATTACTTGAGTATAATTCAGAAGTTAATTTTCGTACAAATTACGGAGAATCGGCTCTAATAGTAGCTTCTTTTGAAGGTTATTTAGGAATCGTTCGTTTATTGTTAGATGCTGGTGCAGACATAAATGCCGTAAATGAAGAAGGGTTTACCTCGCTCCTAGCAGCAGCTAGTAATGGTTACCTGGAAGTTGTAAATTATCTAACTTCCAGAGGGGCAAAGTCCGAGACAGTACAAGTTCAAAAGAATCTAGTAACAACTGACAACTTGTTTGGCAGCAGACGTGAAGAAGTTGATTTTCAAGATGATTCATCAGAAATGAACGTTTCTGAACCTTTTTATGAATTAATAAGTGCCGCTATAGAAGGTCGCTTAAGTGTCGTCAATCAGATGCTTTCAGATGGAGCCGAAGTCAATAAAACTGACGACGTGGGGCGCACAGCCCTAATGGAAGCCAGTTCGTTTGGACGTTACGGCGTGGTAAAACGTTTGCTGGAATCAGGTGCGAAAGTCAACTTGGAAGACAATCAAAAGATGACAGCATTAATGCTTGCAACGCTTGAGGGTAGGGAGCGTGTAGTCAGCCTGTTAGTTGATTGGAAATCAAATGTTAATGCTGCTGACGCTGAAGGATTAAGTTCGCTAATGATTGCTGGGAATGAAGGACGAACCGAAATCGCTCGTTTGTTGATCAAACATGGAGCGTATATCAACTGGCAAAGTAAGAGCGGCAGCACCGCACTAATGGAAGCCGCCGCGGAAGGACGAACTGATACAGTAAATCTATTGATAGGCAAAAATGCTGATCGATTTTTGTTAGATATGTTAGGAAGAAGCGCACTTCTTATTGCGAAACAACAGGGTCATATGGACATTGTGGAAATGTTAAAATAGAAATTTTTTACCCCTTCTTTCAACTTGGATCCACAACTTCTCAAACTATTACAATCAAAACATCCATAGTTGATAACTCGACAAAGTGAAACAATCCAAGTGGAAAGAACAGATAGAGTTAATTGAAGCAGAAATGCATAGACTTGGACAGGCAAGTGATGCCCCTGCAGTTCTTAGAGAATTCAGCAAAAGACTTTCCACCACAATTCACCATTTTTTTTCTGAGACAGTTTCGTTTGTTCCAGATTCAGCACTCACTATTGAACAGCAATCATTTATACATTCCCTTCAACTATATAACTTGCGTTCCGTTATGCGTCTCGTAGTCAACTATGATGTCAATAAAGGACTGAAGGTTATTCTACCTGGAATAGAAAAAAGTTGCCGTTCATTAATGGTCATTCAGCAATTGGAACGTTTTACCAAAAACTCCAAGGAATCTACTGACCTAGAATTATATAAATTTCGACTGGAAGAAGCCCTGTGCAGTGTCCTCAAATGCAGACAGGAAGATTTGTATAAGGAAGATATATTGGCTGAAAAAATGGTCTTCGTTTCAGGTGCAACTGATCTTCTACTAAAAAAATTTTTTGCCGAGCGCTTAAGTACTCTATTTTCTTCAAATTATCGGGCGTATCTAATGCTCAAAAATCGTTACTTTTTGAATCTACTTAAACAGCTCAGAAAGAATCCTGATAATTGTAAAACTCAGTATAATCGTTTTAAAGAACTGGCAGTTCAGTTCGATAATCATGAAAATTTAGGGTTAGAGCAGGTGGTGGAGCGGCTCGATTTCCGAGAGATTGAACAACTAGTAAAGGCACAGATTTTACAAACTGCAGAAGGTGAAACTGTTCTAGAAGATTCTCTTTCATTGACTGCAGCGGGAAATTACTCCGAAAATAATAATTCAGACTTAGGTCCTGCAGAAAAAAAATTAGGAAACTTAGACCTTCCTGTAAATCAAACTAAAAATGGTCAGCAAAATTCTTTTGATTCACTTACCCAGTTAAATTCATTAGACAACTCCACATACGAACAACTCTGTTCCGTTTATTCTGAGCCTTTGGAAAAGCTTTCTGAGAGTTTTAGACCTGTACATGAATGTTCTTCACCTTTTTTCCGTTCTAGAGTTGAGGATTATTGTGATGAATTTTCAAAATTTTTTCAGCTTCTTCACGGTGGTAATTTGCAGGTTATTGCCTCAAGTCACAATTTTACACAGGAATTACTGATTCAACGTGGAATAGAATACAAGGCTACTGAACGTTGGGGAGTGGTTCCAAAAAATAACCAGGATGAGGGCTCAGTCTATTTTCGCTCAACTAACGAAAAAGTATCTTTCGTGGATCGTAAAGCAGAGTGGAGTATGTTGATTCAGGCCCGCCTACCTTTTGTGATTAAACTACCTATAGAAAATGAAAAATCAATAGAAATGGAAAAAGACAAGCTCTGTGTTTTTCAGATCGGAACTGCTTTTTTTGACCAGAAAAATAAAGATAAGTGTGATGAATACCCTGACGTTTTTTTCAAGTTAATGTTCGGAGGACACCTTTTATCTGAAAAAAATTCAGTAATTTATGTTGGAGAAGACCCTTATTTCACTACAACACTTGAGCAAATGTGGCATTGTCGCGGCTTGGTCTATCTTTTTCTCATGTCTATTTCACACCGCTTTGCTCTTGAACTATCCTCTGCCATGCAAGATTTTTTAGTAGAGATTTTACCGAGCACTCTCCTTGTCAGTGGTGAAGTGCCTTTCACTGAACCATTAGCGCCTGCTATGAGTTTAGCGGAAAATTCATAAAACATAATCTCAATGCAATCCCTTTAATTGCTGTTTTATATCATCTTTTGAGTGCTGACTCTTGCATTCCTTTGTTTGATGCGATAAAACAGATAATATGTTATATCTTCTTCAATTCTAAAGAATTATGCAGTTTACTTAACTGCAAAGCTGATACACTGTTATAGTTTGATAAGCACGGTTTGTCATTTTGATTTAAGTAAAATCATTTTGAAGAAAACAGTATCAGTCCCCGCTTTTTTTGAGCAAAATAATATTATTGACTTTTTGACTGAGGTAAAGTCACATTAATCTCAAAATATACCAGCTATAGGAACCACATGTCTGAAAAAATCCAATCTGCAAAAAGCGGTCACCGCCGCTACTCAAAACTTGTCACTGAAACTAATGCCCGTGCCGCCAGCAGAGGGATGCTCTACGGTGTAGGCTTCAAAAAAGGAGATTTCCAGAAATCACAGGTCGGTATTGCTTCTACGTGGGGCACAGTCACACCATGCAACATGCATATCAATGATTTAGCAGAACATGCTGCCAGGGGTGTAAGGAAGTCAAAGGGAATGCCTTTGACTTTCGGTACAATTACGGTTTCCGACGGTATTTCCATGGGGACCGAAGGAATGAAATATTCTCTGGTTTCACGTGAAGTTATAGCTGATTCTATCGAAACGGTAGTAGGGTGTCAAAGTTACGACGGTTTGATCGCAATTGGTGGTTGTGACAAAAATATGCCGGGTTGTTTAATTGCGATTGCCCGTTTGAATCGACCTGCTGTTTTTGTATACGGCGGTACAATTCTTCCCGGAAAACACAAGGGACAGGATGTGGATATTGTTTCGATTTTCGAGGCCGTCGGTAAAGAAGCCGCAGGAAAGATAACACAGAATGAACTGGAAGAAGTCGAGTCCTGTGCCATTCCAGGTGCAGGTTCGTGCGGGGGAATGTATACCGCAAATACCATGGCATCTGCTATTGAAGCTCTAGGAATGAGCCTGCCGAACAGTTCGGCGCAAGAAGCCGTTTCCGAAGAAAAAGTAAGGGACTGCGTGGAAGCCGGGGGAGCGGTTTTGCGTTTGATCGAAAACAATGTTTGTCCGCAGGATATTATGACTCGCAAGTCTTTTGAAAACGCGATTACGGTGGTGATGGCACTAGGTGGTTCAACAAACGCTGTTTTACATTTGCTGGCCATGGCTCATGCGGCAAACGTAAAATTAGAACTAGACGATTTTTTGAGAGTTGGCGAAAAATCACCGGTGCTGGCGGATTTAAAACCTAGCGGAAAATATTTGATGAGTAATTTTGTCAAAATAGGGGGATTACCACCTTTAATGAAAATGTTACTTGATGCAGATTTGCTGCATGGAGAATGCCTTACCGTTACCGGAAAAACCGTGAGTGAAAATTTGGCAAATGTGAAACCTTATCTTGAAGGTCAGAACATAGTACATTCACTTACGGACCCTATCAAAAAAACCGGGCACCTTGTTATTCTCCGCGGTAATCTTGCTTCCGAAGGGGCTGTAGCGAAAATATCCGGAAAAGAAGGGGAATTTTTTAAAGGAAGTGCACGAGTTTTTAATTCAGAAGAAGACGCTCTTGACAGTATACTGAACGGAACAGTAGTTAAAGGCGATGTGATTGTTATTCGCTATGAAGGTCCAAAGGGCGGACCAGGAATGCGCGAAATGCTTTCGCCTACGTCTGCAATTATGGGACGCGGACTAGGACAAGATGTTGCTTTAATTACCGATGGGCGTTTTTCAGGAGGTTCCCACGGATTCGTGATTGGGCACATTACGCCTGAAGCACAAGAAGGAGGATTGCTGGCAATTGTAGAAGATGGAGACTCAATTATTATCGACATCCAGAATCGAAAAATTGATCTAGAAGTTACAACAGATGAAGTTAAAAAACGTCAGGCAAACTGGAAACGTCCTGAAGCAAGTTATACACGTGGTGTGCTGGCAAAATATGCAAAAACCGTCAGCTCAGCTTCACTGGGTGCAGTGACAGATTTAAACTGAAAACTAATTTAAATTAATGCTTTCAGCAGAAAAATTTCATCGAAACACCATATATGCAGCTGAAAAGTATGATGGAAGTGGTTAACACTGAAATCAGACTTTGTCCCGAGAAAAACTGGGAAAGTACTCGCCGTAATGTTTTAAAAGAAAAAGGAATCAGCCAGCTCCTTTATGGAAGCAAAACCACTTTAGCTGAAAAAATCCGGAACATGTGTCAGCGGGCCCCTGACACTATGCCGGAATTGGTTGATTATCAAAAGCCGGTTGAAGAAAGCAAGGACTTACTGTTCGGGATTGACGCATCAATCACAACAACCCGCAGCGGAATTGAAGAAACAGGTTCTTTGATATTATGGACGACTCCAGATGAACCTCGACTAATGTCCCTAATACCACCGATTCACCTAGCCATACCCTATGCCGGTAATATCTAAAACACTTTTTGGGAAGCGGTGAATACAGAGAAATGGAATTCCAGTATGCAGACAAATGCTTTGCTTATTTCCGGACCTTTCAAGACGGCAGATATTGAAAAAACTCTGGTTTACGGATTGCACGGCTCTAAAGAGCTGGTTGTACTTTTGATAAAATGAAGCAAACAATTAAAGAATTATGAAGCAAACGGACATCATCATCATAGGAGGCGGAATTGTAGGACTTGCAACTGCATACCAATTCACCTTGCACTACCCCAGGCTGAAAATCACTTTACTGGAAAAAGAACCAAACCTGGCAATTCACCAAACCGGACACAATTCTGGAGTATTACACACAGGTATTTACTATAAACCTGGTTCTCTCAAGGCACTTAACTGCCGTCAAGGGAAAGCCAGTATGGAAGAATTTTGCTTGAAGGAGGGAATCGATTTTGAGATTTGTGGAAAAGTTATAGTTGCTGTTTCGGAAAATGAATTATCTGCTCTTGAGACTATTTATCAACGAGGAAGAAAGAACCGTGTATTGTGCGAAATGATCTGTGCTGAGAAGCTGCACGAATTGGAACCGCACGTTGCTGGAATTAAAGCTTTGCATGTTCCGGAAGCAGGAATTGTTAATTATGTGAAAGTTTGTGAAAAATTTTCCGAGCATATAAGTCAACAGGAAGGTAACGAAATTATTTGTTCAGCAAAGGTGAATGCCATTCGCCAGAATAGTAAAAGCATATTAGTGAAAACTGAGAAAGAGGAACATGAGTGTCGGTATGTAGTCAACTGTGGAGGTTTGTATTCTGATAAAATCACTGCCATGACTCAAAATCCAGATTCCAAAATTGTTCCATTTCGCGGAGAATACTATGAGGTCCGTCAGGAGAAACAACATCTGTGCCGGAATTTAATTTATCCGGTTCCGGATCCTGATTTTCCTTTTTTAGGTGTACATTTTACACGCATGATTGACGGTTCATTGGAGTGCGGACCAAACGCTGTTTTGGCTTTTGCTCGTGAAGGTTACACACTCAACACAGTTAATTTTTCGGAACTAGCCGAAATTTTGAGTTATTCCGGATTTAGAAAATTGGCTTTGAAATACTGGCGGGCAGGTGCGGGTGAGATGTGGCGCTCATTCTCTAAAGTCGCATTTGTTAATGCATTGCAGCGACTGATTCCAGAAATAACCCAAAAAGATCTTGTAAAAGCTCCAGCTGGAATTCGCGCTCAGGCTGTTCTACCGAACGGTATGCTAGTTGATGATTTTTTGATTCAGGAAAACAAAAACATGATCAATGTCGTAAATGCACCTTCACCCGCCGCTACTTCTTCACTCAATATCGGCAAGCACATTGTAGGGATTGTCGCAAAGAGGTTTTGAACTGAAGAAGTAAGAAATGTTTTAGTGGATTTCTGGCTTCCTAACTGTTTCTTTAAATTTGCTTTAGCTAAATTTTAACCCTAGCCCTGCCAGCGCAGCAACACCTCCTCTAGCGCGGCTACAGGAAGAATAAACTTGCCACTCATAGATGGAACTAAAAACTCATTATTTGGCCAGCAAAGAGAAAATAAGTTTTCAAAACAAAATTGCCCGCTGTTAAGAAGTGGACGTATTTCTAATATTTTGACATCGAAAGGTGCAAATATAACATTTGTTAGACCTGCTCCGTGTGGCCCGATTACGTGAGAAGCCGAGCTAAAAAGCTCTACTTGTTCTCGAATGCTCATCTGCTCCAGATATACTTTTTGGAATTCGTGTTTTTCAAGTACCCCTAAAAAATCATCCTCATTTGTTAAGTGACGTTTAACTGCTAATTTTCTTGAGACATAAATCCTTTCTTGAGATTTTTTTTCTTGGTAAAAAAGTTTAGGATACAAATTCTTTAAAAAAGTCCGGATTTTTTTGACTTTATCTATATTCCATTCAGGAGTTTTCATTTCCGGAATAATAAGTTTTTCAACATGAAAAACATCAGAACCTAACACCTGTACCTCAAAACCTGCCTCCCTGAGGAAATCAAGAAACACAATCGGCATAAATTCTGGGACTAAGACCGGAAATCGCGGAGCATCAACCAAGTGCGAAAGCAAATCGGTCAATAGGTGGTAATAACTATAAATATGTGGAGAGATACCTAAATGGTAGGTACCATTAAGTAGACTGGCATTTGAAGGGTCAATAAAACCTTGACTCAGTCGAGCTTCTATGAGACGTCGGTGTTTTCCTGCAACAGGATTTTTTTCAGGATTTGAAAGATGCCAAGGATATTTCTGAAAATGAAACCAGATTTTATTTCCGGACTGTACTAAACCATCACCAGCGGAAAGCAAAGCATCTTCAACAATTAATTGCATGTTTAACTTTTAACCCGCTCACTCAATCAACAGCTGGGCATCAATCAAAAAGCACTCAACCGTTAGTTGTCAGTGTTCAGTTGAGAAATCAGTGCATAAAAAATTGTCCCGATGAAGCACGCACCAACGCTTATCAACAAGTTCATGTCTGTTTCAGAAAGAAACTGTCAAAAAATCAAGACGCCATTGAGGGGAATCTTTATTATAATCTAGTCGAGGAAGTGGTAATATTTTTTCTGGACGTATTGCTAATACGTTTGAATTAAGTTCTAGGTGAAATAAACCCTTTTTTTTACTGTTACTCATGAAAATATTACCTCCGGATTGAGAATCATAAATCCCGAATCCCATTCCAATAAACAAGCCAAATGCTGAACCTTTGGTAACATATTTAGGAAATAATTTGTCTTCTTGATCTTCTTCCTGCAAAGCCCATAAAGCAAGACCAGAAACACCGCCTATCGCGGCACCCCAGAGACTACTTTTAAAGACTATTTCTAAAGTTTCCGCACGCGCGTCAATAGTACCGCTAAATAATAAGCTGACGGAAATGGCACATATGCCCAAAGTTTTTTTTAGCCAATTCATTCAACCCTCCATGTAATGACGTTTTACTAATTGTTAATTGCAGATATTTGCTCTGCAGCTTTTATCATAAAAATTTAATGCAATTTGAATGCAACTGTGTTTAAAAGTCATTTATGAAGTATGAGTTAAAATTAGATTGCTGATCAAGTATAAATTTAAATTCTTTATTTATGTTTAAGAGAGATATTTGTGCATAAAATAGGTTTTTTCCCCGTCATAACCTCTGAAATAATGATTAAAAAGAAATTCCAAAAATCTTTAAAATCACAAAAAACAGTAAAATTAACCTACCTGCAATAACAAGGTGCATCATAAAGTCATCTTTCATACATTTTTAATAAGAAGAATTTATCACCCTGAGCAAGATAACTCAGGATTTTCTAGAATAAGAGTTTCAAACTGAGTTAACAAATCACTGCGGGTTTCTGTTCTACCGAACAAAATCGAATAATTTTTCCTTACCAAATCCGCAAACAGACTCTCTCGTTCTTTTGAACAACCCATTATTTGGGCAAACGCAGTCAAATGATCACCTTTTCCGCGGGCAGCATCTTCATTCATAAATGACCACTGACTTCTCAGATAATGATTGCGCTGATGTTGACTGTAATCCCAATCCTTACATCCGGCAGTTCCGAATGTACTGGCACCTGTATAAGTTGGTGAAATTGTAATATCAAGAGAAAATGCTCCAGGATCATTAGAGGCAAAACCCATCGGACCACCCTTATGACAACCCCAAGCATTAACCAACCCAAACATACCCAAATATGTCAGCAATAGTATAGTTTTCAAATTCATTATAATAACATTAAGAAAGTTTACAATTGTGACGTAATTCAGAGTCCTCCATGATCCATTTGCTGAGCTCAATTATAAATTCCTTAGTCTGTTTTGCTGTTTTAAAATACTCAACAGTTTGTTGTCGGTGCTCCCATAACATTTCGGCAAATAACGCAGAGGATGATTGCGAACATTCCATCAACCTAGACAAAGCTTCCAGATGAGGTCCTTGACCACGAACAGTTTCTACTAATAAGTGTTCGTGAGAATTCTTAATAAATTTACGCCGCTCATGTTCAAGATGCTGTGAAAATTCCCAATTTTTACAACCTGAGGTTCCCGAGGTACTCGAGCTTGTAAAAACCGGAGAAAATGTCAAATCCACCCAAGACATGATAGGATCTTTGGAAGAAATCCCCATGAATCCTTCCCCACGGCAGGCCGCCTGCAATTTACAAGTCTGGGCAAAAATCAAAATAATTAATGCTCCAAAGTAAATGTTCAAAAGATATTTGCGCAGGATGAAAAGCGATCCAAACATGAAACTCCACTATTAGAAAAGATGTCAGGCTAAACTATAGACTCATAGAGAGCAGTATAGTTATAAGCTCCGAACTTTTTCGGCTTTACGGATTACTTGTGTTTTCATTGAATGAATACCTTTGGAAAGTGCTTTGTATAGATTTTCATGGTCAGCTTTGCTGGAAAGGAGTTTGTTCCTGAAACTACAATTGATCCCAACATGGTAAGATTCTCTATTGACTTTATTCAAAGTGACATGAAAGGGGAATTTGTCGTCAGTAATTTTGATCAGTTCTTCAAATGCGTGATCTACGTGTTCACTTACAGCTTTAGAATTTCGAATGTTGTTAAAAGTGAGGTGAATGGTCATAAGTTCTCCTTCAGGCTAAAGACTTACTCGCAAAAATGCTGAGAAATCAACTGTTTCTTGTAAAAATAACAGAAATTCAGAGTTCATAAAATTAACTTTTTACTTTGGGGGTGGTGCGTCTCCTGGATTGGTCATGGGCATTGTTTCAGCTGATTTAGACTCAGAACTGCTATTAAAAAGCTCTGCTAGTGTTTCAGTGACTACAGACTCTTCACCATCTTCTAAAACAAATAAAAAGTAACCAGGCAACAATACAAGCAGGTAAGATAAAATGCCGAAAACGATGATTATTACAATTCGCATAACTTTTTTATAAAGAAAAGAAGTAATCCAGCACAATTACCCTAAAATTGGGGATTAATGCAGTGTAACAATCTCAAAGGATTTGGTCAATTCCGTAATCATACTAAGTTGAATTTTTTCTGAATCAAGGTCATAAAATAGAAAGTAACAGGACATTTTCTGCATTCTCAGAACTATTATCTCAGCATAATTTAAAGATACAAGCACTGATAAAAATTGATACTCACTGTTACTGCCAATAAAAGCATTTACACATTTCTTTGGTTAAAACCATTTTTACTGGAATTCCCCAGTGTTGATGAACCTCGATAATAAGAGTATAATGGATTTTATATATGAAACTTTCTATCAGATTGACAAGTCGCTCGACAAAGACAAAGGCAGTAAAGAACTTGGTCTAAGTTTGTGTAAAACTATTATCGAAGAACACCGTGGTACAATTCCTGTGAAAAGCAGCATGGGACAAGGTACTAGATTTTCGCTGCTTTTACCCTATTCTTCTTCAACTATTTAACTGGATTAATTATGTGGAAAAAAATATTTAATCTAAAATTCTGGCTACCTATTCTAGTGCTAAGTCTAGGAGCAGGGATCACTATGGCGCTCTTAAAAAACAAGCCAACTGCACGAAAAAAAGCTAACTTTCAGAGAGGAAAACTGGTAGACGTCATTGAGGCAAAATTGTCTAATCCACAAATTGAAGTACGTACGCACGGGCGTGTTAAAGCAGCTCAAAAAGTTGTATTAAGCGCTCGTATTGGAGGAGAAGTGATTTGGATTAGTCCTAATCTAAGTGAGGGTAGTTTTTTCAAAAAAAACGATTTACTTTTAAGCATAGGTATCCGGCAATCCCAGTCACGCTTAAAAGCACCTTTTAACGGAGTGGTACAAATGAAAAACGTAGATTTGGGTCAATACGTTAATCCTGGGTCGCAATTAGCAACACTATTGGGAAGCGATTTTGCCGAAGTTGTGATAGACTTACCAATGTCACGTCTTGATTGGCTCCCAAAGCAATTGTCGAAAGAACTTCCAGCTAAATCCTCTGAAAAGCTTGCTGGACAGTCAAAGTCCACAAATCAATATCAAATACCTGCGGTTATCACCTTGGCAGGAATTAACTCAGCATCTGCATGGCCTGCAGTGGTCAAACGTCAATTACTTGAACTTACCCCTCGTGGAATGATGGTTCAGTTAATTGCTGAAGTAATAGATCCTTTTCAGCTTAATATTTCTCCAAGGAGAAATGATAAAGGAATTTCCGGGAACGGAGCTTTTGAAATAAAAAAAGAGGGAACGTTTAAAGAGGAAACTCCTAAAAAAGCAGATTCTCTTAATATTCCACTATTTATTGGTTCATTTGTAGATGTTAAAATTCCTGGACGCCAACTAACAGATGTGGTACGAATTCCTGCTAAAGCACTTCGTGACCGTGACACAGTGTGGGTTGTTGTGAATAACGAATTACAAATACGTAATGTTAAAATCGCCCATATAGATTTAGACAATGTATATATCTCTGGAGGAGTACAAATTGGAGAAAAAATTGTTACCTCACCCATAAAAGGGGCTTCGAAAGGGCTTAAAATACGTGTTGTTGGTGATAAAGAGATAGGTACTGAAAAAACATCTAAAAGAAGGGGCCAGAAGATGGAAGGTTCAAAAGGGAAATGGAAAGCACGCTTAAAAAATTCAAAAAATGACTAATAAAATTTTTAGGGGACAAAAATGATTCGCTGGATGGCAGGACATAAAGTAGCTGCAAACTTGTTGATGGTTATTATTTTGTTTGCTGGATTAATGGGAATTATGAATATTAAGCAAGAAGTCTTTCCAGAAATGGAACTAGATTTCGTTGTTGTTGGTGTACCATATCCAGGAGCAACCCCTGAAGAAATTGAAAAATCTATACTACTTCCAATTGAAGACGCTTTGGGAGGAATTAATGGTATTAAAAAAATCACTGGAAATGCAAAAGAAGGTCAGGGTAGTTTTCGAATTGAAATTCTAAATGGGGCTGACAAAGATGAGGTTTTTGAAGACATAAAAACCGCTTTAGATGGATTAACATCACTTCCAGAAGACGCGGAAGAGTTACAAATACAATTGCCAAGAATTCGTAGAGAAGTCTTAAATATAACTATTTATGGTGAAGCCCCAGCTAGATCTTTGATTGAACAGGCTCAAATAGTGAGAAACTATTTACTCTCTCATCCCGATATAACACAAGTAGATATTGAACAAAGGAGAGGCTTTGAAATGACTGTCCAAATTTCTAAGTCATCGCTACAACAACATTCATTAACATTAAATCAAGTTTCAAATATAATCAAAAAAGCTAATCTGGATTTACCTGGTGGAAAGATTAAAACTTCTGGGGGAGATATCTTAATAAGAACAAAAGAAAAAAGTTATACCGTAGTAGAATTTGCAAATATTCCAATTATTTACAGTGATCAAGGTATTTTAAGACTTGGCGACATTGCCAATATTTCGGACGGTTTTGAAGAATCAGACATTCGGACAAGTTTTAATGGGCTGCCTGCAGAGAGTATTGAGGTATTTAGAGTAGGGAAACAAACTCCGACAGATGTTTCTAGAGCTGTTCGCTCTATGATTGAAGAATTGAATGATCAGATGCCATCTTCAATTAAATTAGAAATAGTTAATGATCGCTCCCTTGTTTTACAAGATAGGATAGATCTGCTAATGAAAAATCTTTGGCTTGGACTGATTTTAGTTTTTATAACCCTAGCTATGTTTTTAAGAATAGATTTAGCATTTTGGATAATGATGGGCATACCTATAAGTTTTGCTGGGGGTATGATTTTAATGCCAATTCTAGATACAAGCATAAACATGATCTCATTATTCGCTTTTATTTTGGTTCTGGGAATTGTGGTTGATGATGCAATTGTAGTTGGTGAAAATATATTTGCACATCAGGAAATGGATAAGAGTAGTTCAATAGCAGCAATAGACGGTGCAACTGAGGTAAGTTCACCAGTATTAATTACAATACTTACTACTATAGCAGCTTTCATTCCCATGTACTTTATTCCAGGAACTACAGGGAATATTTTTTCAAATATTCCGAATGTATTAATTGTAGTTTTATTGTTTTCCTTAGCAGAGGTAATGTTTATTTTGCCTGGACATCTTTCGCATCTCAACCGAATAATTAGTTTTTTTCTTGCCCCAATAGGTAAAATTATAGAACAGCCCAGGCGCTTTCTTAGTTCAGGGATGGTATGGTTTTCTCAAAACACTTACCGTAAAACACTCGAGCGAATTATTGAATTTAGGTATTCCTTCCTAGCTTTAGGATTGGTTTTTATAATGGTTTGCATAGGCTTGAGTATAGGCGGGCATATGCGATTTACTTTTTTCCCTACAATAGAAAGAGATAGAGTCATTCTGACAGCGAAAATGCCATTTGGAACACCGGCAAACATAAGTAAAGACATTGAAAAAAAAATGTTGAGTTCTGCATTAAGTTTGCTCAAAGAATATGAGACCGAATTAGGGAAAACAGTTCATGATGGCGTATACAGTAATGTTGGTAGAGGCGGTTCAAATAATGCTTCCGTAAGAGTATATCTAAAACCCTTAAAGGAAAGAGGTTTCCCAGCAAATGAATTTTCACGAAAGTGGCGAAAAAAGATGGGAGTAGTCCCTGGGATTGAATCATTAAAGATTAGATCTGGATGGAGAATGGGATCTACATATGATATAGATTTGCAATTAAGTCATCCGGATCCGATTGTACTCTTTGGGATAGTTGAAGAGTTTAAGGATAAATTCTCAGAATATCCTGGAGTAAAAAACATTGAAGACAGTACTGAAGATGGGAAAAGAGAAGTTCAGTTAAAACTAACTCCAGAAGGACTGACTTTGGGCTTGGACACCTTAGAATTAACTCAACAAGTACGTAGTGCTTTTCAAGGAGTTGAAGTTTTAAAATTCCTAAGAAATAGTGATGAATTGAGTTTAAAATTAGTCTTACCTTTAGAAGAACGCAAATATTTGAGGGACTTGGAAGACTTGGTAATTATTACCCCTAATGGGGTGAACTTACCCCTTGCTCAAGTGGCCGAATTGAAATACGGTCAATCTTTTAGTGCGATACGTCGCATAAATGGTAGGCGAATAGTTAGTGTAAGGGCACTTGTAGATTCTGAAGTTACAAACACTGCTGAAGTAGTTATGTCGCTCAAAAATTCTTTATTGCCGGAAACTATAATGCAGAACCCAGAACTTCAATACTCATTTGAGGGTGCTCGCAGGGCACAAACTAATACCATGGAAGGGGTAAAAAAAGGTGGTGTTATTGCTTTAGTTTTAATTTTCTGTTTACTTGCTTTGCAATTCAGAAGCTATTTTCAACCTATTATTATCATGGTAGCGATTCCTTTTGGGATGGTAGGAGCAATATTAGGGCACTTACTGCTAGGCTATGATCTTAGCATAATAAGTGTTTTAGGAATTGTTGCTTTGACAGGTATTGTTGTCAATGACTCACTAATTTTAGTTGACTTTATCAACCGAAGCCACGAAAAAGGAGCAGCCGTTTTGGAAGCAGTAGTTGAATCAGGTGTTCGGAGATTTAGACCAATATTATTAACAACACTAACTACTTTTTTTGGTTTAATGCCAATGTTGTTTGAGACTTCAATACAAGCTCGGTTTCTCATTCCAATGGCTATAAGTCTTGCATTTGGAGTTTTATTTTCAACTTTTATAATACTATACCTAGTTCCTGTTCTTTATACGATACTGGAAGATACAAAGTTATTGATAGAGAATTTAAAACAAAGAATAGGGATAAAACGTGAAATTGTTTAAATATTTAAACCAAAAATACATTATAACCAAATACTTTTTGGTAACTAATGAAAATAATTTATTCTTAATTTCAGGCTAATGAATTTCAAAAAAAATTAAAAGTAAACGGAGAAATGATTATAAATATATCATATTCTAAAAATTATTTAGATTAATTAAAATTAATGATTAGTTGTTTTAGATTAAAGTATTAAATTATTGAGTGTTTTAGCATTTGAATCATACATTAATGATTCTTCCAGGTTAATCGTTAGGAATGCATACAAAATTGAGGGATTCTTAAATAGCTTTATTGTATTTAGGTAGACCCCAATATTCGGGATCAAAGTCTTTTAGTGAAGAAATTATTTGGGAAGCATTTTTGTAGAATTTATGATCCATATTAGGATCAGGAACTACAACCACAGACATCCCGGCAGCTAAGGCTGATTCTGTTCCGGAAGGTGCATCCTCAAAAACAAGACACTTCTCAGCTGCAACTCCAATACGTTTTGCCGCTAGTAGAAAAATGTCAGGAGCAGGTTTCCCTTCTTTCAATTGAGGGTCATCTCCACGGATAATTTGCTCGAATTGTGAAAACCACTTTTTATGTTTTTCGTATTTTGCCTCAAAAATTGGAGATGATGAACTAGTAGCAATAGCTTGCGGAATTCCTCTTTGATTAAAATGTTTGGTCAGAGCTTTCGCTCCCGGCAAAGCCTTCGTGTCCCTAAATCGCTCAAGCAAAACATCTTTTCTTGAATTCAAATAATCTTGTGGTGTAATAGGTAAATCCAAACTTTCTACTATAATCTTTGCTGCGTCAATTGATCTTCGACCAATAATCTTTTTTTTGATCGACCAATCAAAAACCTTACCATATTCTGAAACTATATCCTGAGTAACTTCGGTGTAAATTCCTTCTGTATCAAGGAGTAAGCCATCCATATCATAAATTATACATGAAATTTCAGGTATCATTGTTCGGGCTTTGGTTGTTTTTAAGGAGATTCAATAAATTGTTTTTAAAGAGGGATAGCCAATGAAGTATTAAAATAACGAGGGTGCATATTTTCGCAAATCAACAATTTCTTTTTTGCCGTTAGCCAGTTTGTAACTTACAGAATATTCATTTATCCACTTCAGTTTTAAACTGTAACTAAAGTCTTGAACCTCGAGATTTTGCAGGCTTTTAATTATTTTTTGGTTTCTATTAATAAGATGCAGCCTGAAAGTGTAAATCCTTTGAGTAATTTCCTGACCGCTGGAATTTGTATCTGTGCTGTCTCTTGAACCCGTAATATGATAAAATATTGCGTGATTAGTTGTAGTAGCTACACCTGCACCTGTCCGGAGATTTGGAAGCAGTGGAATAACTTTTCCCTGAAATATTCTGAAAACTCTTTGAATCCCGAAAGTGTTGTTTGAATACTGATAGAATTGCTGATCAACCTTCCAAAAACGAGCATCTCCATCTGCATCATTTTTAATAATATCTAATCCCATAATTCTATTTTTATCACGGAAGAGATAAACGTAACTTTTAGTATCTTTTATACTGGTAATGTTTAGAATCACCCGTTGAGGATGAGAATCTAAAAGTTTTTTTTCGTAGTAAATCCCATTACCCATTCTGTTCTCAGGATAGATCTGGTAAGGGCCAATGTCAATTATTCCCTTGTGTTCGTGATCTCTTGGAAAAATATCTACTGCACTAACTCTATAAGGTAGCAGGAGTAAAAGTAATCCTATTAAATAAAAAACCATTCTTTCTTTAGACTGCCGCAGTCTTTTTATTGGAGGCCTCAATTTTTTCTCTTCTATATGGTTAAGTAAGAAGATCAACATCTTAAAAAATTTTTGTTGCGTTGGTATAAAAAATCTAAATCCGAGAATATTCAAACGACATAACAGAGCAACTTTGATTCTCCTATTTCAGGTTTGCTACTTCACTTTCATAGTGGATCTCAGATTTCTTGTTATTAATTTGATTATAACAAACTATTCTACTGAAGTCAGTGAAATAGTGATTGAGCAACTTGAGTCCTTTGATACTTGATATTAGAATAATAATTAGAATTTGTATCAGATGCTCAAAAAGTGTCACAATTTGTATAAAATTTCGCATAATTCAGCTTAACAAATGTCTACCACTAGAACTTTAAAAAAACCTCCCAGAACGTTTGTGATTGGCACAAGCGGACATATAGATCATGGAAAAACAACCTTGGTCAAAGCTCTCACAGGAGTGGACACAGACCGTTGGATAGAAGAAAAAAAACGTGGTATTACCATTGACCTTGGATTTGCTCATTATGAGGACAATGAGGGAAACAAACTGGTATTTGTAGATGTTCCAGGACACGAAAAATTTATTCACAATATGCTCGCCGGCGTGGCTGGGATGAGTGCGGTACTGCTTGTTGTAGCTGCAGATGAAGGGGTTATGCCTCAAACAAGGGAACATCTGAATATATGTAATCTGCTTAAACTTCAAACTGGGATCGTTGTAATTACTCGGATTGATTTAGTGGAAGACCCTGATATAGTAGAACTTTGTAAAGAGGAAGTTGCTGAATTAATTAAAGGTACGTTTCTAGAAGGCAAGCAGGTAGTTCCAGTTTCATCTACTAGTGGAGAAGGATTAATTGAACTTCGGGCAGCATTATCAAAATTGCACAAACAAATCCCCACACCCGAAATTGAAAAACCTTTCCGCATGAATGTTGACCGTTCCTTCACAGTCAAGGGATTCGGAACAGTCGTAACGGGAACAGTTCTCTGCGGATCAGTCAGTCAAGATGAAGTAGTACAGCAATTTCCAAGACAAAACAGCATTCGGATACGCGGCCTGCAGGCTCACAATATGGTAGTCAATCGAATTTTTGCAGGACAGAGGGCTGCTCTTAATTTGGCCGGGATTGAAAAAAAAAATATTCAACGAGGTGACCAACTGGCAGAAGAGAAGTCATTACTCACTAGTTATATGCTAAATGCATCTTTAACCTTGCTTGAAAATGTCTCTGAACCTTTGAAAAACAGAACACGTATCAGGCTTCATTTAGGTAGCCAGGAAGTTTTTGGAAGGATTGTTCTTTTAAAGGATAAAACTTTATCCGGGGGAAAAACCACATTGGTTCAGTTCCGGCTGGAAAGTTTGGTCAGCGCAAGATACGGTGACCATTTTATAGTCAGGAGTTTCTCACCGATGATTACTTTAGGTGGAGGTATGGTGATTGACCCTTCCCCCAGTAAATCTAGAAGAGTAATGTTTGAACTTCCTGAACGTCTCAAGCGACTACACGAAGGTGACGAAAATATACGTTCAGCTGAAGTGATATATCTGCAATCCGTGAAGGGTGTGATTGAAACAGAATTTTCGGTACGTACTGGTCTTTCCCCTAAACGGTCCGGTAAAATCCTGCAGCTTCTTCAAAGTCAGCAGCAGGTGCTTTGTGTCAATCCTATTTCAAAACGTTACCTACATGTCGAACATATTGAACGTATAAGTGATTTTTTGTGTAAAGTCCTAGCATTACATCATGAAAAATTTAAGGATCGTGAAGGAATGACACGTTCTGAACTGGGTGGAAAAATCTCTTTTATTTTTACAGAAAAAGAGTTTGAAATTCTTTTAAAATATATGGTTAAGCTTTGCAAGTTCTTACAAAAAGGACAGTACTTCGCCCTCGAGGGTCATCAGACAATAGTTTCTCAAGAACAGGAAGTGGGCTTAGCGCTCTGTCTTGAATTAATAACGGCAGGAGGATTTCAGCCACACCGTCAGACTATGTTGCTGGAAAAACTTAAAATGAATGAAAAAGACGGTGTTGCAATACTCAAATCAGCAGTACATTCCAAACGGCTTGTGCGTGTCTCGAAGGACCTGTATTATTCTCCAGTACAAACAACAGAGATTTTATCGCTGCTAAGAAAATTTTTGCAGGCTAATAAAAAGATTACTATCATTCAGTTCAAAGAATTATTAAACATTTCTCGCAAACATGCTATTGATTTGCTTGAGTATTTTGATAGTCAACACCTTACGATTCGGGAAGGGAATCATCGCGTTCCCGGTTCAATTTTGTCTTCCAACTAACAAAAGATGAATTTGAAGAAAAAAACAATTTTAAAACGAGTAGGAATCTACCCCCTCATTTTCTTTGTCCTGGTGAACCTATGGATTATAAAGGTATTTTCCGGAAAAACTTTTGCCCAAAGTATATTAAGCGACCGTGTGTGGTTAGAACACAAGTTTAAGTTGAATTTTGATACTAAAACCACTGCCAAGAATGAGTTGAATAGAGGAACGACATTTCCACTCTCTGACGTCTTTTTGTCTTCACAAGTGCCCTACCTTGCAGAGGAATCTACTCAAACTAAAAGTCTTGCCCTAAACGAATCAACGCCTTCATTAATATCTTCAACCCCTATACTGAATTCGAAAAAAAATGAAGAAGATAGTATAATGCTTTCAACCCCTTTTTTCAGGAAGCTATTCCCGTGGTTTTCCCAAAGCGATCATAGGAGTTCCAAAAAATCTACCAAAGTATTTTTGTGGATACCGGAAATTGAAAAGCTACTCATCTCAAATGCCGATGCAGCAAAGGAAATGTATCTGGAAATTGAAAACCAATTGGAAATTGAAGAACGCACACAACTCAAAATTAAATTGCTTTATCATTTGAATGAATGGTCATCTGCAGAAATACTTGCCAAAGCGTTTTTAAGCGAACGACCACAAAGTCCAATTACGCCAGTTATTTTTTATTATTTGAACAAGGCTCTACAGTCTCAAAAAAAAGAACTTAGTCAAAATCTGATTTTAAAAAAACATACTGTTAAAAATTTAGAACCAAAATTGCTAAGTGATTTTTTACGTATGCTTAGTGATGAAGCTTTAATGCAAGGTGATCTCTTCACCGCAATTCGATATCGACTTGATGAATTAAAAAATGCTGGGACTTCATTAATGGCTGATACGGAAAAACTGGCTAGTCTTTTGAAAGAACTAAAGTTTGTTGAACAATTAAATAATTTATCATTAAATTTCCCAAATTTAACTTGGTTGCAAGATCGAATACCACCATTGAAAATCGAAATACTGGTAAAACAAAAACGTTACCATGAAGCTCTAAAAATTGTAAATCATCAACTCAAGATTGCCCGTGGGACCAATCACACAGTAAAGATTGAGCTACTTAACAAAATGCAGAGCAACCTTTCCAAAGCCATTAACCTTAATCCTCGCCGAATTGGAGTGATTCTACCTTTGAGCAGTACTAACACAAAGGTTGCAAGCTTGGCCCACGAAGCTCTAAACGGTTTGAGGATGGCACTGCGTGCTTCTGAAATAACAATTGTGAATAATAATTTCAACGAAAACACAACTTCCAAAATAATTCAAACTAAGAGTAATTCTCAGTTGATTAACAACGTAACAACTGACTCTAAACCAAAGAAACCTCTAGACACATGGGAACTAGTGATTAGGGATTCTCATTTGAATCAGGAGAAAACAAAAAGTGCAATCCGTGAACTGGTAGAAAAAGAGGGGGTAATTGCGGTCATTGGACCTCTCGCTCGAAAAACTTCTGAAGCTGCAGCGAAAGAAGCGGAAAGGTTGCACATACCATTAATTTCCCTTTCGCTTACAGCCGATATTCCTGAATTTGGAGACTATGTTTTTCGTAATAATCAAAGTTGGAAAAAGGAAGTTCAAGAATTGCTGGATTATGCAGTGAGTGAACTTCAAGCTTGCCGCTTCCTTATTCTTTATGCAAAAACTAGAGAGGGACGACAAAAAATGCGACATTTTTGGGATGCAGCCTTGAATAAAGGTTGTAAAGTGGTCGCAACTGAAGGTTTTAAAAATGACGGTCAAAAAAGTCTAGTGAATGAATTTGATACTTTCACCGGTAAACTTCAAAGAATTAGCGCAAAAGATAAAGGTATTTTAAAGGAACTTAAAGAAAAGGAAGTCCCAATTCATAACTTTGATGCAGTGTTCGTAGCTATAGGTTCAGGCGGAGTGAGTAATTTGAGCCTTATTTTTCCTTATAGTGCTGTTTACAAAATGGAAAAAACGACTTTTCTGGGAGACAACGGTTGGAATGATGCAGCACTCCCGTATGCACATGGATTGCGAGGTGTAAAAAAACTTGTTTTTGTTGATACCTTCTTTCCGCAGGATAATACTCATGCCATGCAACAGTTACTAAGACTGCATGAAAGGATTCTATATCGACATCAAAATTATCTGGGTCCAACCCCATATACTGCATATGCTTATGATACATTGATGATCTTGATGCATTTGTTGAATGATGAGAAAAACCAAAGTCACTGGGATTTACGCAATGCACTTGTAAATATGGATAACTTTTCGGGAGTTACAGGTAATTTAAGCTTTGATGAAAAAGGTGAAGTTCAGCGGGGGATTAAGCTCTTGACTGTCCGTAGAGGAAAAATACAGATGTTCAAATAGTATTAATTAAATAAATTATTTAATCGCTATTTGACAAAAAGAGATTCCAAGTCTTTGAAAGGGACCTGTTCGGGCTTTAACTTTTGAAGTGGTTGAGTTTCTTCACCTGAATTTTTAGCAATTTCTAGCAATGAATTATCAGGAGAAGGTTCATTTTTGATACCATGGGGAACGATGTCTCCGGTATTCTTTGATAATTTTTCAGGTCGAATTTCAGCTTGGAAATTACGCTTAGACTGAAATTTCATCTGTAACTTTTGATCCTCAAGTGGTTCTTCAATTAGATCTGCAACTTGTCGTAAGCGATAGCTGTAATGACGGCTAACTTCAAATAGCCTCCCACCCGGTATGCACTCTGGACTGTCCTGGAATGAAACAAAATCTTCCACAACGACTGCATGTTTAAGTGCTTCTGGACTTAAGTAAACCAAAACAGGAGATGTTTCAGACTCAATTATTTCCTCTTCCTGAGGTTCGAATTTGAACCATTTCATATTACCTCTTCTCAAAAAACTAGACACTGAATTTTTCACCTTAAAAATAATCTGCGAAAATTATGCCAAATATACTATTATTCCTAAAACATTTTGTGGTTTAACCCCATTAAAATGCCCCCTAAAAAAGCCTTCCCTTGATGAGCAAAATAAAATCTACAATATAAGTTAGATATATCTTTTTTGATATATAAGAGATAAAATTATCTATCATAACTCAAGATTTAATTTATCCTATAGGATGACTATTGACTTATTTCTATAGGATCCCTAATTCCTCTAGGGATTTTCAAAAATCAGGAAAAGAGATAACTATGCTTGGATTTTTCAGTTTAGAAAGAATTTTGATAATTGTGAAAAAACAAATTTTTTGTTGTAACAGTCCTTTCCAATAATTTCTCTATACATTCAAAATAACAAATAGATATTTTTTTGACTGTATCAAATTAATTCCTAATCGAGCTGGATTTCTTTATATTTGTATATTAATATACATAGCATATTCATAAGATTTAGAGTGAAAATAAGGTGAATAGAAACGTAGCATTGAAAGAAGAACTCGAGCAGTTGTTCTGTGATCAGGAAGAAAATTTTGAGATAGCAGCCAAGAGTCTAAAGGTATTATCTCATCCTGCCCGTTTACGAATTTTGTGCGCACTACGGAGTGGTGAGCAAACTGTACAAAATTTGGAATATTTCACAGGCATAAAACAAACAACTCTGTCTCAACACTTGTCTTTACTGAAAAATTGCGGAGTGTTAGTTTCACGGCGCGAGGCAACATTTTCCTTTTATCGGATTTCCAACAAAAAAATTATTGAATTATTTGACCTCATCAAATGGGAATGGTTGCTATAATGGAGAATTATAATATAATGCTATTTCTATAGAAATATATAATGTAAGACCCTGCCTCAATGGAGGGATCTATCATTGATCCAGTCAAGGAACAAATTAATCTCAGTCTACAATTTGTAATGGAACTTAGCATTGACCTCAAGTAAACGAAAGACCACATAACTAAGTGTAACATTTAACATCTTACCCTATAATTCTCCACTACAAATTATTGTTCTACTATTTTCAATTGCAATTGTTTTCGTCTGGTTATATTTTTTTAAATTCCTTAACAGAATCCCGGCTCACTCCTTTTTTAGATAACTGTTTTTGAACAGTTATTTATTTATCTTTCTGCCTCAAATCTGATTAAGATTGCGGCTTTTAATCATACCAATAAATCAATTAGTAAACTGTCTAGGATTTTATTTCCCGGACTCATTTAACCGGTTTTGATACACAGAAATCAAGGAATCCCGGTATTGAAAAAGTTTCTCCAAACGTTTTTCAAGGCTTATATCCCCTGTTTGCGGCCGCGTCGTTAGATACAAGGTGTAGCGAAGAATGTCCTGCGGTCTTTGAAAACAGTAAAGCAGAAAATTGAGAGCATTCGTGCCTTTTTTTTCATAAATAAGCAACAGCAATTTGACTATGTGAAAATGGTTTATTCCAAGGGAACATTGCCGATCAACAAATTCCATGATTGAACTCATGTAATTGTCAGTCCGAAAACCTTGCGGAAGTGTTGCTGATGCAGAAGGCTGCTGATAATACTGCATACTCAATATGGAAGAGATAAAATAGCTCCAGGCTTTGTTCAAGTCATCCAAAGGAATCAACTGTCGAGGTGTCTCATCCTCCTTGTTTTCCAAAAGCGATTGTTCGTTTAGGTCGAGAATTACACCAAGTGTACTTTTCAAGCCGTCAATCGCAGGAGCACGATATTTCAAAACCGAAAGCAGCTTTTTTAAGCGCTGGTAATCAGTGCTTTCTCTATAAGAAACATCCTTTTCGCCTTGGATTGTGAATGTCCATTCACTCAAACCGTAAAACGAAGCATAAATTTTTGAATAAATCGATTCAGCATAATTTTTTTCCAGTCTTTTTATTTCTTTTGACCACTCTTTCAGTGGAGTCCCAGGGGGCAACATTTTTATCAAATTCAGCGGGAATCTCTGCCGAATACGATTCAATTTAGGGTTTTGCGGCATATCTGGAACATAAAACTGAATGACTTTCCTGTCAAAGCGGAGTTCCTGCATCCGTGATCTTATTTGAACACCAATTGTTTCAATATCAGTCCCCTCTGGGATTCGATTTAAAAGATCATAAAATTCCTCAATAAAGCCAGAAAGAGCAGATATTTCTTCCAGTTTGTTTTTTACTGAGCGGATAAAATGTGGGAAATGTTTTTGCTTGAATTTTTGATAATCCAACTTTTCATGCGGTAAAATGAATTGCAGTTGAGCATTAAGTTTCTGAATTCTTTCAATCAAAGCCTGATTATAATTTACCGGGTTGGTGCGATATAACTCTTTGAATTCTCCATAAATAGTATCAATAGTGTGATACTCCTCAGTTGAAAGAGACCTAGATTTGAACTTTTCCCGCCACTCTGAAATTAATTGTTTGCGGATTTTTAAACCTTCCTTTTTATGATCAAGAAGGTATGATTCTGCGACATTCTCGCAAAATGCCTGCAGACTTTTTGAGGAAAAATTAAGTTCTTCAACCATTGACAATATTTCCGGAATCGCGGCACTACTTTGTTTTTGGTTGTTTACGCTATACCTATAAAATTCAAGTGGGAGTATTTTCTCATTAAAGAAAATACTCCCACTTAACTTAGAAAAAAGATTACGTGTAATGTTTACAATTAGCTCAGCGGAGTCCAGTTCTCGAGGTAAAATAATCGTCACTTCATAAGAACGTTTAGTATTGATGATTTTTAGACGTGATGCGGGAAGTGAAACATTTTTAGGCAGTGCAGATCCAATTTCTGTTTCATAAGTTTCCTGATCTATAAATCGTAGCAAGTGATCGGCGTGCGGAATCTCTATACCAAAGTTTTCCGAATAATCCAGTATGTCGGGAACTTTCCCTTTCAAAAAATTTTTTATCTTTTCAGGAATTGACTTAGAAAATTCTATGCTAAAAAATTTTGAAGGTGGAATTCCCTCTTTTTGATCGTCGTAATTTTGGAGTTGCGCTTCGCCTATAGTGCGCATTTTAGGATCAAAACGATCCTCAAAGGATTTGTTGATGCTGTCAAATGGTTTCATGAATAATTACCCGTGAAGGGTGTGGTTCACGAACATTGATCAATGCTTGCGTACTGAAGCTATATCTTCGTTCCATTCTCGGAGTTGATGTGGCCCTTCTAACGAATTTTTCAGATTGATCAAATCTAAAAATTTTTTTTCTTCCAAATCAACATTGGGATACCTCCTTCTCAAATATCCCCAGAGATTCAAATAGTTTTCCTCTACTTGCCAATCATCACTATGTGTCTTCTGCTCTGACTTAGAGTTATCATTAAAAGTATAGAAAACCTTACTCATTTTTTCCTCGAATACTCTGTTTAGGTGATTTCCAAATTCGGAAATCATTTGTATAAATTTAGCTATCGAATTCGCAACCTTTACAGTTACAATTTTGACGGGGTTATACTACATGAAGCAAAATTGTGGCCTGAAAAAATAAAATTGATTAATAAATTATTGGATTGTTATAAAAACTTGGTGAATAGACTGTTTATATTGAATTTTAAATTTTTTAGGTTGAAAAATATTTTTTTAAAAAAACACCAAATATTCTCGAAGAAATGATATTTTAACTCTGAAATTATGATTGAATTATTTGGGAGGATTTGTTCTTAGTAAGACTTTAAGGTGGGTTTCAAATCATTAAATATTTGTAGTTTTCTTAGTTCCTATATTGCTAGGCAGCGTACACTAACAAGATTGAATATAACAACAAAATTCGGCAATAAGTTTTCAGCGCACATATGATTTTCTTGTTAGTCCCTCATCTTTTCTCAGATTTTCTTCTATAGACTCTATTGCAATGTGTCTGACAATTTTCGTAACTCATTTTCCGCTTTTGTGCAAGGATTGATTTGGTCTTCCTCTATCTCTTCAATACAAAATTCTGTATTTAGAATTCTTCCTTCATATAGTGCTTAACTAACACAATCAACTATTTTCATTTGCCATCTATGTCTCATTCATTGTTATCTTGCGGCATAACTATTATTAACAAGCAACTTACTGTGTAACTCAGATACTATCATTTAAATAGGGTAGTGTTCCTGATAAGCCAATGTTAACCTTATTCAGATATTGTAAGTGATAACCCTTGTATTATCCGACAAATCGGCTAAAATTAGCAACGAATGAATGGGTCCGGCAAATCGGCTTGATTAATAGAGTTTAAACCGTTTTATAAACATATCTTCTGATTAATTCAACTGAATAACAACAAAATCTCTATTTTTAGTATATACATTTAATAAAATTTACTTATTAATATCAATTAATTGATACGATATTGTTGCCAATATTCACTCTATTGGGATAAATATTTTCGGTATCTGAGTTTTAATAACCCAATTTTCATAACCAAAACAAAAAATAATTTATGAGAGATAGAATAATTTCAATTAAAGCTTTGGAGATTTTGGATTCAAGAGGTAATCCGACAATCCGTACAACAGTAACCCTTGAAAGCGGAGTTACAGGATCTGCCTCCGTCCCTTCAGGAGCCTCAACAGGGGAAAATGAAGCTCTTGAACTTCGTGACGGTGACAAGGCACGATATGGAGGAAAAGGAGTTCTCAAAGCAGTTGATAATGTAAATCAGGAAATTGCTCCGGAACTGTTAGGCATGACACCAGATAGACAAGCTGAAATTGACAGGATGATGCTCAAACTAGACGGAACAGCGACCAAAAGTAATTTAGGCGCAAACGCAATTCTCAGTGTTTCCATTGCTGTTGCAGTAACTGCAGCCAATTCACACAACCTTCCTCTCTATGCCTATCTAGGAGGAGTAGGCAGTTTTCGTTTGCCGGCACCTATGATGAACATTATCAATGGTGGAGAACATGCTGATAATAGTGTTGATTTACAGGAATTCATGGTTATGCCCATTGGAGCAACGACATTCCGCGAAGCATTGCGTTATGGTGCTGAAACATTTCATGCTCTGAAAAAGATCTTACTTAAAAAAGGTTATGCCACTAGCGTTGGTGACGAAGGTGGTTTTGCTCCAAATCTTAAAAGTAATGAAGAAGCATGCGAAGTTATAATTGAAGCCATCGAACTTGCTGGATTTGTACCTGGAAAAGACATCTCGCTGTCTATCGACGCCGCTGCTTCATCATTCTATAAAAATGGAAGCTATGACTTTTTTAAGTCCGGCCAGGGCACAAAAAACTCAAAGGAAATGCTTGATTTTTACAGCAATATGGCAGATAAATTTCCCATCATATCGATTGAAGATCCAATGGACGAGCACGATTGGGAAGGGTTTTCCTCTATCACAAAAAAACTTGGAACTAAGCTTCAAATAGTCGGCGATGATTTGTTTGTAACTAATACAGAGTTTGTAAAGAAAGGTATAAACAAAAACGCAGCAAACGCTGTTTTGATCAAACTTAACCAAATCGGCACTGTATCTGAAACTATTGCCACCATACAACTTTGTCAGAAAGCTGGTTGGAATTACATAATCTCTCATCGAAGCGGTGAAACTGAAGACACATTCATGGCGGATTTTTCAGTTGCAATGGCGGGTGGTCAAATTAAAACTGGGTCGGTATCACGCAGTGAGCGTATTGCCAAATATAATCGTTTGCTTGAAATAGAAGCTGAACTTGGAAAGTGTGCGATTTTTGGGAGCTGAACAAAGTCAACCAGAACCGAAAGCAAATTTCATATATCACCATTGAACAACCACATAGTGTAGTTCATAGTACTAGTAGAAGCATTAATCTTAGAGCGAATTTAAGAAAACTTCTATAATGCTATCCTGATTCAGATTTTATTTTGATTCTACTCAAATATTATTTTCAACCAGCGTAAAGAAATAAATCACAATATTTTGACCAAGACGAGTTTCTAGGTGACATCCAATTCTGAGAAAATCCCCACTGAGGAGTCGTACCGCATATTGAAACACGCGGGGTCGGTCACAATATTTACTTCGATTTCCAGGATTCTCGGCGCTGTGAGGGATTTAGTGATCGCGCATGTTTTCGGGGCTGGATGGATTACAGACGCCTTTGTACAGGCATTCACCATTCCAAATGTTCTGCGCCGCCTGACTGCCGAGGGTTCGATGACTCTGGCTTTCCTGCCACTCTATACAGAAATCCGTGAACATAAAGATCGTGAATCAGCCAGGAAATTTGCTGCAAAAACTTTGACTCTCATTCTAGCAGCTACTACCATACTGAGCGGATTGGGTATTATTTTCAGTCCCCAGCTAGTTTTTCTTTTTGCAGCAGGTTTTGCATCAAGTCCGGAAAAGTTCGAACTGACCGTGTTACTTACCAGAGTAATGTTTCCGTATTTGATATTCGTTTCACTGGTTGCGTGGGCAATGGGAGTTTTAAACGCGGAAGAGCGTTTTGCAGCACCGGCTGCGGCGCCTATTTTGTTAAACATCGGCATTATCGGGGCAGCTTTTGGAATTTCACCGTTATTAGAAAAGCCAATCATCGGTATCGGAATTGGTGTTCTTTTAGGCGGAATCGCACAAATAATGCTTCAAATTCCTTCTTTGAGAAAAGTAGGGCAATCATTAAAACCAATCTTGTTTTTCAATGATGAAAATATTCAACGTCTGCTGAAACTTCTTGGTCCTTCATTGCTGGGAGTTGCAGTTTATCAAATCAATATCGTCGTGCTACGCAATCTGGCCAGTTTCATGCCTTCAGGCCAGGTCACGCATTATTACAATGCGAGCCGTCTTTCAGAATTTACTTTGGGGATCTTTGCTTTTGCATTAACCACTGCTAGTTTCCCAGAATTAAGCCGACACACCGCAAGTGAGAACTGGGAAAAAATTCGCAGCACCCTTCGCTTCACCATTTCCACCACCTTACTGTTCGTCATACCAGCCAGCGTGGGATTAGCCATTGCGGCAGAGCCGATAGTCGCAATGCTCTATTTTCATGGGGCTTATGCCTGGAGTGATGTTAAAAGTACCTCACTAACGCTTCAGGCCTTTGCTTTAAGCATGCCGGCCGCTGCCATAATTCGTCTGCAGACTTCGGTGTTTTATTCACTTAAAAACACCCGTACTCCGGTGCAAGTATCGCTCTTCAGTATTTTGCTGACCGGACTTTTGGGATGGTGGTTAAGCCAAAGTCTGGAAATTTTAGGCTTGGCATTGGGTCTTGCTGCAGGAACATGGTTCCAGTGTGGATTATTAACCTTACTGCTGCTGAAAGAAACTGAATTGCGGAAAAGATGGTTTTCCTTGCGCTCATCCCTTCTTTATTTGCTAGCTTCCAGCTGCATGGCAGGTTTTACCTGGTTTACAAGTGGGTATGGAATATGGGATAAAGGACCTTTCCTTTTTTACAACTGGTTAGTTTTTCTTTCACTTCTGGTAGGTTCTGCTTTTTTATATGTGCTACTTCTGGCAATTTTACGAGAAGAACAAATTTTGGAAATTATAAACAGATTAAGGTCATAAAAAATTCAGCACTAAAAAGACTTAAAACCTATTCATCCCTGTCAGAGTAAAATCTTACAAGTTGTCAACTTGTAAGATTTTCTGTTTCACCTTTGCAGAAATATTAATTGGTGACATACTTTTTTAGGACATTCAAGAAACAACTCCAAGTAATTTTAACGTTGACACAGCCATGACTTTGGCTGCTGTAATCATGTCATCTATTACAATGTATTCGTCAGGCTGATGAGCGAGGTCAAGAATCCCAGGACCGTATGCAACACAGTCGTGAAGATGTCCGATTCTGGCAATATGTTTTTGATCATATGTTCCAGGAGAAATAACATACTCCGGGTTTTTTCCCGATATGTTGAGTATAGAGGCACTGACAGCTTTTACAACTGGTGCATCCACATCCGTCATCGTTGGTAAAAACTCCATAATATCATGTATTCGGTATCTAAAATTAGGACGTGATTCGGTAAGTTCATTCAATAAATCAGTTATTTCAGCTTTTACTTCGTTTATATTTTCTTCAATTAAAAAACGTCGGTCGATAGTTAAGCGGCATGAATCAGGGACACACGGACTAGGCATTCCCAGAAAAGATTCATCTTCTCCACCGTGAACGGCCTGCAGGTTCAAAGTAGAACGCTTAGCACCATCCGGAACAACCGGCATACTAGTTTCCTTTTGCTCCAGAGCAGGAAAAAGTCTTTTCTCAATGAGTTCCAAAAAAGAACTCATGTGCCGGATGGCAGAATCTCCTAGGAAAGGCATCGAGCCGTGTGCTATTCTACCGAGTGTTTCAACTTCCGCCCACCATACTCCGCGATGACCTAGGCAAATCCGGTCCACATTCAAAGGTTCCGGAATAATGACATGATCTACACGAGGTTTTGAGAAAAAACCTTTTTCCGCTAAAAAAGCAACGCCACCGTATCCCCCAGTTTCTTCATCAACTGTCCCAGAAATTTCGATCGTACCTGAAAAATTAATTCCTTCCTCAAGAATTGCTTCCATCGCAATCACAGACGCAGCCAATCCGCCTTTCATGTCACAGGTGCCGCGACCGTATACTTTGCCATCCCGCACAATTCCCTCAAATGGATCAACTGTCCAACCTTCCCCTGGTACTACAACATCTAGGTGGCTATTGAAATGTACACAAGCCCCTGAGGATTTGCCTTCAAATCTGGCGATTACATTTTTGCGGGGGTAACGGTCTGTGTCACCGGGAGTGTTTTTTGCACGCTCATAAAGAACGGAAAAACCGCTTTTCGCTAGACGCCTACCGAGAAATTCAGCGCATCTCGTGTAGTCTTCACCTGGGGGATTGATAGTAGGTATGCGAACTAAATCTTGTGTAAACGAAACCAGATCCTCACGCTTGGAATCGATCCTGGAAAATAGAGACTCCATTATTTTTCACTGTTGAATGTTTTATTAAAGTTGAAATGATAGTTCAATCATAATCAACAATCCATTCAACAATCCAGAAAAAACAAAACTAACTCAGAATATTTGGGGAATAGTAAGAAAAAAGAATTTATCCAATGGGAGCAACAAAAGATGAAAATTTGCTAAGAGACTACAACGCAAATGATCTCCACTATTTGGGACTCCCATTTGACTTTTGAAAAAATTATCCTTACCTTTTTTGTGGTTATAGTACAAATCCTTATGATTTGTATATACTTAAAATCTATAACCGATCAAAATTTATATTATATGTTCTTCCATCCTATTGCTGATTCTGTCAGTGTTTTACACTTATTTATATTAGTAAATTTACGTAGAGTACAAAATATAATATACTTCTGTACAACACTAGTGGGGTAGGAGTGAAGAATATTTCAGGACTCAAGTTACTTGGTGTTTCTGCTGGAATCGTTCTTCACGCCATTCTTCAGTTTTTAGGACTTCATGCAAAGCTTCAGCAGCATCCCATACGTCTGTATATCGTAGATAAAGGGGAGCAAAGCCGAACCGCATGATACCTGGCGCTCTAAAATCCGCAATTATTTTTCTTGCAATAAGAGCCTGAATTACGGGGAATCCATTTGCATAATGAAGAGCTACCTGGGAACCTCGTTTTTCCGGATCATTTGGACTATGAAGGGTCACGCCATGATTGCCATATCTTTTTTCTACCAGCTCAAGGAAAAGTTGAGTCAGACATTGGCTCTTTTTACGTACCATATTTAGGTCCGCCACCTTCGCAATTTCAAGTCCAGCCTGGAGTCCCCTGAGTGATAATATCGGCTGGGTTCCTGTCTGAAACTTTAAAATACCTTCAGCTGCCTTAAAATCTTTTTCGAAAGCAAAAGGACGTGCGTGTCCCCACCATCCAGAAAGAGGATTTACAGCTGATTGCTGATGCCTCTTTGCAACATACAAATACGCGGGAGAGCCCGGTCCACCGTTAAGATATTTATACGTGCAGCCAACAGCAAAATCTACACCCCACCTGTCAAGTTCCACTGATAAAACTCCTGCACTATGGCAAGTGTCCAGGACAAATAAGGCTCCTGCCTCGTGCGTTTTTTTAACAAGCTCCTCTATCGGCAGCAGTTCGCCTGAACGGTAATTCACATGTGACAAAGTAACCACTGCAACATTTTCGTCAAGCAACTCATCCAAGGAATCTCCATCTTTTCCTACCAATCGTCTTTGGATGTTTTGCTGAGAAGATATGATCCCTTCAAGGATATAAAGATCGGTTGGGAAACTGTCTGCCTCTGAGACCACAACATTGCGTCCATGTGACATGCCCAAAGCGGCGTGGACGGTTTTGTACAAATTCAGTGAAGTTGAGTCAGAAACGATTAGCTGTCCTGAAGCTGCTCCAACAACAGGTGCAATCATTTCCCCCAAAGTTTGCGACAACTCCCACCAACCAGCGTTTTTCCAACTATTAATCAACTCTTCAGACCATTCGTTTTTTATAGTCTGCTCCAAGTGTTCTAGCGCCTTGTTAGGCATTGGCCCCAGGGAGTTTCCATCCAAATAAATAAGGCCTTGTGGCAAATAGAAATTCTCGCGCCAATTACCCAAAGGATCTACTGCATCAGCTTTCTCGCATGCAGTTCGGGATTCTAGTAAAGTGGAAATGTTAATTGACATAATTTAACTGATTTGTGATTTTCAAAATTATTAAGTAATTATAATGAGTTAAGCATAATTTTTTGTTAGAATTTTTTTTATATGCTCTTCCACATTATATCTTGCAAATTTTTAGTTTTTTCAATTAGATTAATATAATCTATTCGGGTAAAGACCAAAAATATTTAATCCGTCCCGAAAAAGGAAAAAAGCGAATCCAATTAAAACAAAACCAAGAAACTGCATAATGCGTCTGTACCAAATTTCCTGCAAAAAACTACGAGATTTTCCAGCCACAATTGCCAGCATAAATTTTACTCCAACCAAACCAAGATAAAAACTGAAGAGAAATGCGGCTCCTAAGCTAAAAGAATGCTGAAACGAACGGACCATCAGAGGCGCACCTACAGTAAACCAAAAGAGGTATGGATTTGGATTTGCCAAATTTGCGATAATCAACTCTCGCAGACTGAGAGGCTTGGGAGTATAATCCGAAATTTCAGCGCTTGAGTTTTTGACACCCTTTACTCCTAGGTATATGAGAAAGGCTGCACCTGCCATAGAAATTACCCCAAGCATAAAATCTACATTCGAAATTTTAGTAAACAAAAATCCGGACACAAGCAGAACTGGAGCATCTGTAAGTAGAGGCATAAAAGCTACTTTTGCTCCTGCACGTATTCCATGACGTAATGTTTCGGCAATGATCAGCACCATCATTGGACCCGGAGAAAACCCAGCTGGTGCTCCGAGGAGGAAACCTATTGTCAAAATACCGATAATACTTTCGATCATGCAGGAATCTCGAAATCCATGCACTCTAAATCAAGTTTAATTTTGCCTATACGAGTAACCGAACCTTTCATAGTAATTTCATAATTTTCACCGATTGTGATATCAATTTGCCCACCCGGCATTAAAACCGAGATTTCAGCATCACAATAACCAAGCCGGTATGCCACAGCAGCTGCTGCGCTACTACTGCTTCCAGAAGCTAGTGTGTAACCAACACCACGCTCCCATATTTCAATCCTGATTGTCTTGCGATTCATAACCTCCAAGAATTGAACATTCGTATCGTTTGGGAAATTGGAATGTTTTTCGAGCAAAGGTCCAACACGTATGGCTTCCTGCCTTGTAACATTTAGATTTAGTACAATGCAGTGCGGGTTTCCAATGTTAGCGGAACAGAATGTTATTTTTTCACCATTTATTTCCAAGGTTTCGTTAATGACTTCCCTGCTTTTTCCGGTCACTGGAATAATGTCACTTTGAAAACTGACTCTACCCATTTCAACTATCACAAATTTTCCCAAATCTTTGATACGAGCACTGACAGGGCCCCCTGATGTCATAATTTGGAAGGGAGAAACATTTACCATTTTTCGATCCCAGAGAGAGCGTGCGAAAATCCTAAGTCCGTTTCCGCTTTTTTCTGCCAAACTACCGTCCGGATTAAAGATTGTCAGTTTAAATCCCTTACCGGAACTGTCTCTTCCACCAACTAGTAAACCGTCTGACCCAAGACCAAAATTTCGGTGACAAATTTTTCGAATTTTTTCTACTGTAAGTTCTTCTTCAGCAGACTCAAGATCTCCCGAAGTGAGAACTAGATAATCATTGCCGAGAGCATGATATTTGAGAAATTCCATTTTTCGAGTCACTTAAATATTTTTAAAAAATAAATCGCCTAAAGCAATTGAACTATTATACAGATCATAATGCATTTACAAAAGTAACAAGCAGAGGAAACTTAGCATAAGTATTTATAATTCTGAAATTTTCTGAGCCGCCTCATAAGGAGTGAGTGGTTTGTCTAAAAGTTGACCATTACTAAGGCGCAGCAGAACCCCCTCTTCACTCATGTATGCTTTTAGAGGATCTCCGTTCTCATCTAGCATTTCCAATGCATAAGTCGATTCCCCATCAAGGACATCAGGAACCACTTTTACATTTTCCGGAGTTTTGTCACCCATTTGTTTCCAGAGCGATTCTACTCTCTTGTATTTCTGTTTAAGCTGCTTTAGCTTTTTCTTTAAATCTTCCGGAGAGGCAAATTTTTCCAATTTGCCTTTCCAAAAGAGATAAATTGTTTGTGCCTCTGAGAAAACAAAAACTGCGTTTTCCCCTATTTCTTGGAGGATGCTGTTTGCAATCTTATCTAAAATTTGAGGAGACGCTGTAATCATTTTTTTTAAACGCTCGTTTGATTCCTGAACAGAGATATTGGAACCAAATTCCTGCATCATGTCTTCCATATTAAACTCAGAAGGTTTGTTGTCAGTCTTGCTATCTGCAGTCAGAGTTTTGTTCTTTGGGAAAAATTTTAAATGTTTTATCAAATTTTTCCCAGTAGACGGATCCTGCATCTTCAGTAAAAATATGATAAATATACCAAGCATAATTAGAAGCAATATTAGCACAAATCTCCTTAAAAAATTTGAACCGGACGACTTATCTTTTTTAATTTTTTCTGCTGATATATTTCTTAATGGTGAGGTAGCCTTTGTTACAGCTTTCATTTCCTCTGATATAATTGGTTCAGTGAAATAAGGCTGTAATTCCTGAATTAGTTGATCATTTCGGTGCTGAACGAGCTTTACTCTTTCAATTAACTCAAATCCGTGTGTTTTAAGATATATTTTGCGCAGTTCTTCTACAAGAAATTTAACCACGGGGTGCGTTTCATTATTTAAGTCTTCCTCTTCCTGCATGATTCCATCCCGAAAACGCTGGCACTGATGCAGGACTTCTATTTCAAGTGCTTTTGAACTAATTCGCAATGCGTGCCAACGGTCACGCGAAAACATCGGTGGTGACTCAGGCGGTTCGATCTCTTTATCCGCAGAATTACCTTTTGCGAAATTCTCTGCTTCCGATTTCGTTGGGTGTTTCTTACTTCTT
>SHAT01000040.1 GCA_004213175.1 Pseudomonadota bacterium
ACTTATTGTTTCACCATACAACTATGCTTTTTATTTAGTATATATTTCCTCTTTTTGGGCAATTTTTTTCCCATTTAGTATGTGGTTATTTAATGAAGATAAATATTGGAATTATATTTTGGATAAGAGCATTCTTTTTTCATTTGATAAATCGGGTTACCAACGACACAAATCTAAGTTTAATGAGGACCTGTCTAAAAAAAAATTAATAGATAAGGTTTCTTTGGTTACTGGAGGAACATCTGGGATAGGTGGAGAGTTATCAAAAGAACTCTCGCGTTTAGGTTCTAAGGTTTGTGTTACAGGACGCAATAAGAAAAAGGGAAATTATTTTGTAAAAAATAATTTGAATTTGAGTTTCCGTGCATTAGATATGGCAAACTGGATGGAGCTAGATGATTTTTGTAAAAATAGTGAATGTTATGATTATATTGTCTTAAACGCTGGTAGTATGCCGGAAAAATTGGTTTTAAATGATTTTAATATAGAGCATCAGTGTGCTTCGCAATTGCTTGGTCATTACTTCTTGATTTATTTGTTAGGTGAATACAGGAAAATAAACAAAAATGCTCGTATCATTTGGGTCAGTTCAGGGGGAATGTACTTAAAAAAACTTGATGTAGATTCCTTATTCCTCAAACAAGAATATGAGAAAGTTGATACGTATGCCAATGTAAAGAGGGGCCAGGTCACACTTGTCGAAGAAATGAGTAAGCAAGATAGATGGAATAATTATCAGGTCATAAGTATGCATCCAGGATGGGTGGCTACTAGCGGTCTAAAAGATTCATTGCCGGTGTTCTTTAGCGTTATGAAAAATAGACTTCGAGGCTTGGCAGAAGGGGCAGATACAATACTTTGGCTTTTATTAACGGAAGAAAATCTTGAATCAGGCGGTTTTTATTTTGATCGAAAAATAGTCTCTCCCTACCTATCAAGTAGCTACAATCCTTCTAGAGAGCAGCGGAGAGTACTGCTGGAAAAAATAGAAATTTACAGAAAAGAATATCTTTAGTCTAAAGTAATCTTTGATAAGAAATGTTCTAAGGGGAAAATATTTAAGTTTAATACTCAAATCGAAAAGTCAGTTCTTTTTGGCATATTTATAAGTGTTAAGCTCTAGGTAAGAACATATTATTTTTCCAGCCTTATAAAGGGCATAGTGTCAATATTTTATCCAAAAATGTAGACAAATAAGAACGATTGTTCTACTCTTGCTATGATAAAATTAGTTATTAATTGTTAGGGAAATAAGTTAAATTTTTTGTATTCTCAGTTAACGTATTAAAATATTGGAAAAAGCTATTTCTAAAAATATTCAATGAAAACATTTGCAGAAAATCTAAAATCTATTCCAAACACTAAAAACACTGTGTTGCTGCGTCTCTATAATGAGCGTGGGGAACTGGTCTCAATTATTCCAAATATTCCCGGACGCCAGGGATCGATTCAAGTGTTCCAACATATTGCTGATAAAAAAGGTGTTATTGACTTTGAAGCGGCTAAAGAAGGGTTACGGCTCTTCGGTGAGCATGTAGAAGACTCGCAGAAAAATCCTGGGAAACATCAGAAACTCGAATTACTTCTTGGTCTTAGAAAAAAAGAGTCCTTGCGGATTGAAATTGTAGAAAGTTCATTTAGCGATCTGTTGAAAAACCTTGCGGGACAGAAGGCATCAGCTGAAGAATGCGAGTGTTTTATTGATTTGTTAAATCAGGGTAAGGTTCGGGCTGCAGAAAAGGTCAATGATGTTTGGGAACCCCAGCCATACACGATTGATGGGGTTCTAAATTATTTTGGTACACACAGTATGGAGCGTATGGAAGGAAAATACTGGGATAAGATACCGTTGAAAACCGCAAATTTCACGGATGAAGATTTTGATCAAGGAGGGGTGCGTTATGCACCAGGATGTATGGTGCGTACTGGAGCTTATATTGGTCCAAGAACAGTTATCATGAACCTGGCTTTTGTTAACATAGGTGCTCATATTGCTGGTGAAGGTTGCATGATAGACGGGGGTGCTCGCGTTGCTTCATGTGCTCAAATTGGTAAGAATGTTAAGTTTGGAGCTGGTTCTGGAATTGAAGGGATTCTTGAACCAGCAGGTAGGTTAGCTTCTATTGTTGAAGACCATGTCAAGATTGGTGCAATGTGTGAGGTTACAGGGATTATAGGAGAAGGTTCGGTGATAGCCAGCGGCGTAATAATGGCTTCTGGGAAGAAAATATATGATGAAGATACAAGTGAATTTGTTCCTCCTATTGAATGTTTAGTTGGAGAGGAAAAATTTCTGTTGCCTGTGATACCACCTTATCGGCTAGCTGTAGGAGGTTCTCTACCGAGTAAAAATGGTAAGCACAATACTGATGCAGTAATTCTCAAAGCAGGTGATTTAAGGGATTCTGCGACAATGAGACATTTCACAAAACAGGGGATTTTATACGGATGACACAAATGTCACCTTTATTGTTGCGTGCGAGAGAAACGCTAAAAATAGAAATTGCAGCACTTGAAGGGTTGATTGAGCGTTTGGGTCCTGAATTTGAGGAAGCAGTCAATCTGCTTTATTCTTGTCAGGGGAAAGTTGTCCTAGCCGGAATGGGAAAAAGCGGGCTGATTGCCCAAAAAATAGCAGCTACTCTCACCAGCACCGGAACACCGTCGCTATTTTTACACGCCGGTGAAAGTTCGCATGGTGATTTGGGAATCATTACCAATAGGGATTTAGTAATTGCCATTTCATACAGCGGTGAGACGGATGAGGTTTTGCAGATGATTGGTCATATTCAAGTAATTGGGGTTTCACTGATTGCGATGACTGGAAAACCGGATTCGACTTTGGCACAGGCAGCTACAGTTCATTTGAGCATTGCCGTTGAAAAAGAAGCATGTCCGCTTGGACTTACACCAACTGCAAGCAGCACCGCAACACTGGCCTTGGGCGATGCACTTGCAATGTGTTTACTTGAAATGCGTCAGTTTCGTGAAGATGATTTTGCCTTGTTTCATCCCGGTGGTAGTTTGGGACGCAAATTGACCGTAAAGATAGAGGATGTAATGGTGTCAGGGAAAACATTGCCTGTTGTGCCTGAAGTAATGCTAATGAGGGAAGCACTGAATGTTCTTTCCAGAAAAAACCTCGGTATTGTAGTAGCAGTTAATAATGATGAAAAAATCAGCGGCGTTTTTACCACTGGAGATTTAATGCGTTTACTTGAGGATGGGCAGTCTTTTCTTGACAAACCACTGATAGACTTTGTCAATCGTGCCCCAAAAACTATCGCTCCGGAAGATTTGGCCGCGAAAGCACTGCATGTTATGGAAACTCACTCCATTAGCTGTCTTGTAGTTTTAGATCCGGAAAACCACCCCATTGGTATCGTACAAATCTATTACATTTTGCGTGCAGGTGTATATTAAACAATGAATCCATAATTCTGAAAGGAAGGTAATATGAAAAACAATAAAGTTTGCATTGTAACAGGTGCTTCTCGTGGACTTGGACGCGGAATTGCCTTGGTGCTGGCACGAGAAGAAGGTTGCAAAGTGTATGCGACCGCAAGGAATGAAGAAGCATTGAAGGCTCTTGCAGAAGATGCCTCAAGTGGATCCAAAGGTGGAATTGTGAAGGTTTGCAAGCTGGATCAGAGTGATGACACGGCGGTACAGGCCTTTGTAGAGCGGTTGAAGTCGGAAGAGGAACAGGTTGATCTATTGGTAAACAGTGCCTTTGCAGGATTGATTGCGATGACACCACACTTTGGTAAGCCTTTTTGGGAAAGGCCCCTCTCAGTTTTTGATGCTTCAATCAACATTGGCCTCCGTAGCGCCCATGTAATGAGCGCCCTTGTTGCTCCGCTGATGGTTAAGAACAAAGCCGGACTATTGGTTCAGGTTTCTAGCTTTGGAGGTGTTCAATACTTGTTTGATGTTGGGTATGGTGTTGGAAAGGCAGGACTAGATCGCCTCACTGCCGACATGGCAACTGAGCTAAAACCATATAATATACATGCTGTAACGTTGTACCCTGGAGCTGGTGTTACCGAGGTTACAGCTTTTCCTGGGGGAGAGACTCCTGTTTTTACTGGACGGGCTGTCGCGTCACTTCTAAACAAAGCCACAAACGAAGATCAGGCAAGAATGAGTGGGAAGATCGTTCAGACATCAGAACTCGCTGAAGAATATGGGTTCACCGATGAGGACGGTAGGATGCCTGAAGGTGATTTTGCAGGTATTGAAGCTGCTAAAAGATGTCGCGAGGTGATGTCTAAGCCTGTTATCCAGTTTGACCTAGAAGCAAAACTTACTGACCCTTTGGAGACAAACAACCCTGATATGGTTGGATTATTTCCCGGTGCTAAAACCTACAGTGAGGGGTGATTTAATATTATAGATTTAATTCATAACAATTATGACATAAAGAATCTACTTTTTTACCATGACCATACATGGGGAATTTCATTACGTTTGTCTTGAATTCCCGTTAATAAACCAATGACATCTCCTGCATCCATACGACCTAATCCTCCATCACTGTATGTACAGGAAATAATTTTTTTTGAGTTGCAGTCAATTACAAATTCAGCAGGTTGCATATAATCTTTGTTTTCTCCCATGATATAGTATTTGTCTTTTCCTTTTTCATGACAGTACCAGTATGCACCTAAGGTCTGAGCTATTTCAGGTGTAACCCCATAACAAAATGTGAACGGCATTGCTTTTCCTCTGTTTGGAAAACATTTGCCTTCTGCCACAAGCTTTGTGTCCTCAAGACTGTCAACGTTTGCAGCAATAATTGAAGCACCTAATCTTTCAAAAAGAATAAAATATTTTCTGTACCCCTCTAACTGAAGGGTACACTTTGGTCACCAAGCACCCCTAAAAAAAAGTAGGACACAAAAATTTGTATTTATATCATCGGGAATAGTTATATTTTTGTTTTCAATGTCTGTTAATGAGATTTTAGGAAAATTTGCCCCGATTCTTAGCATTTGGTTTTTCATGTCCAGCATTTTAATAAAGGTTTATTTATGAGATTTGGTTATGTAACCAAATCGTTAAGGAATTTCTATTCACATAATTTTTCTCAAATCTATATAATAAGCGACGCAATATCAAACTCAAATAATCACAGAGTATGAAGTGGTTTGGTTAATGTTAATGATAATCTTTCAACGTTAATCATCGAAATAATTAATTACATGTTGAAAAATATGCAAACGAACTTATTATCCCCACAATTCAGGTGATGGCGGAAATACAATACTTCCATTGTATTTTAGTGGGGAAGGCCTGTCATTGAATAGATATAAAGGAGCATCTAAATCTATTATTTTTGCGCGTTGGGCAATTAAAATTGCTGGCGCAATCCCTAGTGAAGTTGCAGACATGCAGCCTATCATTGTCTGGAATCCTTTGACTTCTGCTGCTGACTGAAGTCGAAGCGCCTCAGTAAGGCCGCCAGTTTTATCCAGTTTAATATTTATGAACTCATATAGTCCGATTAATCTTTCAAGGTCAGCGGTATCATGACATGACTCATCAGCGCAGACAGGTATTGGATGGTCAAGGTTTTTTAAAATACTGTCGTTGTCTGCAGGGAAAGGCTGTTCAATCATTTCTACCCCGAGTTGTTTAAATTTAGGAACATAGCTTTTATAATGTTCCTCTGTCCAGCCCTCATTTGCATCAATCACCAAGCGTGAATCAGGTGCATTATTTCTGATTTCAATGAGACGCTCTAAGTCTCCGTCACCAGTGAGTTTAATTTTTAAAATGGGTCTTTTTGCATTTTTTAATGCTATTTCTCCCATTCTTTTCGGCGTATCGACACCAAGCGAATATACGGTTGTTACATTTCTTGGAGAAGAATTAGTTTCCAAGCCCAAATGCAGAGAAATTTCTGGCAGTTCCCAAACTCTTTTTCCAGCGAGTTTTGCTTCCAGATCCCAGAGTGCACAATCTACAGCATTCCTTGCAGCACCTATGGGCATTTTCCGCTGCAATTCTGAGCGTGTTATTCCATTTTCAATCTGACTGCGGAATTCCTCAATCAGGTTTTCAGTTTGTGAAATGCTCTCATTGTAATGCTCTGTTGGTGTGGCTTCCCCCCAAGCTTTGAAACCGTTTTGTTCCAGTTCTACTACAACCACATCAAAATTGTCTTCAATTCCCCTTGAAATCGCAAAAGGTTCTTCACTCCAGTTTTCGGAATAAACATTTAGGATTTTTTCAGGCATAAATTATATTTAATTTTTTGAAAGTTGATCTTAATAAATTGTCTCTGAATCTTTAGGTGGACGTGCTCGCCAACGTCTGTGCATCCAAAAATATTGTTCTGGATATTGCCTGATAACTTTTTCCAACTCAGTTGTAATATTCTGACTGATATGTTGAATGTCTTTTTCCTGCTCACCATTTAGTTCAAAAGAGATACGATTTAAAGCAATCTCAAATTTGTCTTCAACGTAAGGACATGTTATAAGTATAACCGGACTTTTACGAAGCAAATGAAACGCAGCTGTCCCTTTGCTGGAGGAAGCAAGTTTATTAAAAAAATTAACAAAAAGATCGGATTTATTATCATTTTGATCAATCAGCATGGCGATTATCTTATTTGCTGAGAGTGCCCTGCCCATGTGCAAAGTTGCTCTTTTACCTTTATCAATTGTTTTTACTCCAAAATTTGCACGTGCGTTATTTTGAAGTTCGTTTGTAAGCGGGTTAGTTTGGCGGCCAACGTACATGCTTACAGGATATCCAAGTTCTGCAAGGGCAGATGGAATAATCTCCCAATTACCAAAGTGTCCGCTGACAAGAAGCACACCATTATTTTCTGTTAGAGCTTCATCCAGGACATGCAAATTATGAAAGTGTGTCACTTTTGCGGTGCAACCCTGCCAAGCATCCATGTGCAAAACGTCCATGCAAAAACGAGCGAACCATCGGTAGTTTGCTCGAGCTATTTTTTCGCGTTCCTTTTCCGATAATTCTGGAAATGCAAGCTCCAGATTGATTGAGACTATGTTACGGCAAATACGCAACACGTGATAGAGCAGGAAATCTAATAGGATTGCTCCTTGCTGGAGCCTTTTTTTCGATACGCCTTTACCCCAACTTTTTAAGCTTTTGAAAATTATAAATTCAAGCCGGTGTCGTAATTTGTGTTTTTCCGGCATGAGATTGCTAGTAGAGATTTCTGGCATATTTAGATAATTGTTTCGTGTATCATTAACAAAACGATAGCAGATTTGCGCTAACTTGAAAGACAGAATAGTTATTCAGGTATTTGAAAATAAAGTTATCTAAACTTTCACTTATAACAGTCTTACCTCGATTTATTGACGTAGATGTGTCATTTTATTGGCAGTAGATTCCTATCATCTCATGTAGAACTTTCATTAATTTTTTAAGGCAAGTGCTTAACGCATTTTATTCTGCAGTTGGGGTTGTGGAAAATTTTCTCAGATTGCAAGATTGTGAAAAAAGAGCCAACGAACTGAGAGCTGTTTTTGTATCATAATTTAAAGAATAATAGATGAACAAAAAACCACCTAATCCAAACGTTATTCGAAACTTTTCCATTATTGCACATATAGATCACGGAAAATCAACGTTAGCAGACTGTCTGATGAAAGAGACAGATGCTGTTACTGATCGGGAGTCACAGGAGCAACTCTTGGATAATATGGATATCGAGCGTGAACGCGGTATTACAGTAAAATCGCAGACGGTACGTTTGAATTATCAGGCAAAAGACGGGAATGAATATGTTTTGAACTTGATAGATACTCCTGGGCATGTTGATTTTACCTATGAGGTTTCCAGGTCGCTGGCGGCTTGTGAAGGTGCTTTATTGGTTGTTGATGCAGCTCAGGGAGTGGAGGCGCAAACACTGGCTAATGTTTATCTGGCTCTAGAAAATGATTTAGAAATATTGCCTGTCCTTAATAAAATTGATTTACCTACAGCAGAGCCGGAAAGGGTTTGTCAGGAAGTTGAAGACTTAGTTGGTTTGGATACAAGCGTTGCCGCGAGAGTCAGTGCGAAACAGGGAATTGGCATAGAGGATGTTTTGCAGCAAGTAGTGGACTTTGTGCCTCCGCCTTCAGGCGATAGCAACGCGCCTTTACGTGCATTGATTTTCGACTCTTGGTTTGATTCATATCTTGGAATTGTAATCATGATCCGTATTGTGGACGGCAAAGTAAAAGTTGGTGATAAAGTACTATTTGTCTCAACTGAAAAAGAATATGAGGTGGTCCAGCTTGGTGTTTTTACACCTTTCCGCGAGGAGCGTACGGAACTTGGAATCGGTGAGGTCGGTTTCTTATGTGCTTCAATTAAGACCATTGGTCACACGAGAATTGGAGATACTGTCACCAGCGTTGATAATCCATGCAAAGATGTTCTGCCTGGCTATGCAGAAGCAAAGCCGATGGTTTTCAGTGGGATTTTTCCGGTGGAGGGAGAACAATATGAAGAACTCAAAGAGGCATTACGTAAACTTGCTCTTAATGACTCATCACTTAGTTATGAGCTTGAAACTTCTGTGGCTCTTGGTTTTGGTTTCCGTTGTGGATTCTTGGGCCTTTTGCATATGGAAATTACCCAGGAAAGGTTGGAGCGGGAATTTAATTTGCAGCTGATTACCACTGCCCCAAGTGTTGTGTATCAGGTACATCTTAAAAAAGGAGGTGTGGTTCGTATTGATAATCCTTCTCAGTTACCTCCTCCAACGGAGATAGATTTTATAGAGGAGCCGTATATTCGTGGCAGAGCGTTGACTCCGCAGGAATATGTCGGTGGTATTATGAAACTTGCACAGGAGCGCCGCGGTGTTCAGACCAATATGGAATATCCTTCGCAAAATCGTGTTATGCTAGAATATGAACTTCCCTTAAATGAAATTGTACTGGATTTTTATGACCAGCTGAAATCAGTTTCGCGTGGATATGCATCTTTCGACTATGAGCTGATTGATTACCGCAGAGGGAGACTTGTTAAGTTGGATATTATGCTCAATGGTGAAATGGTGGATGCATTATCGTTGATAGTTCCCAATGATCAAGCACCTTTCCGTGGGCGTGAATTGGCCAAAAAAATCAAAGAGTTTATTCCAAAACAGATGTATGAGGTTGCAATCCAGGCTGCAATCGGCGCAAAGATTATTGCCCGTGAAACTCAAGGTGCGATGCGCAAAGATGTTACTGCTAAATGTTATGGAGGTGATATTACTCGTAAGCGCAAACTGCTGGAAAAGCAAAAGGCCGGTAAAAAAAGGATGAAACGTGTTGGTTCTGTCGAAGTTCCTCAAGAAGCGTTCATGGCGGTTTTGAAAATTGAACGCTAATTACAGATTTATCATAAATATCATTTAATTAGAAAAAAATGAGTCAAATACGCCTAAGTACTAAAATTTCTGCAACAAATGAAAGTGTGTCTGTAGTTACAGGCAAGGTTGCATATTCGGAAGAGGATATCCGTAATAAATTACTGAATTTAGACCAGGATGTTTATGCGGTACAAGCTGAATCAGCTCCAGGTGTATGTCTTGGCGAAGACCTGATTGATACAAATTCTGGAACTAAAATGGCCCTTTTAGCACATGTAATGCCTATGCAGGTAGGACAGTTTGGTGATCAGGAGTTTATGAGGTGTTACGGGCTTAATATGGCGTATATGACGGGTGCGATGGCAAATGGAATTGCTTCGGAGGAACTAGTTATTGCCGCAGGAAAAGCCGGTTTGTTAGGCTCATTTGGGGCCGCCGGTCTGGTACCTTCACGTATCGAAGAAGCAATTAACAAAATCCAGCAGGCTTTACCTAAAGGCCCTTATGCTTTCAATCTCATCCATAGTCCCAGCGAAGATGCAATTGAACGTGGAGCCGTAGAAATGTTTTTAAAGCATGGTGTTACAACAGTAGAGGCATCGGCTTTTCTTGGGCTGACTCCAAATATAGTACGTTATCGAGTTGCCGGTTTACGCCGTAACGCGCAAAATCAAATCGTAATTACTAACAGGGTAATTGCTAAAATATCACGCACCGAAGTTGCTTCAAAATTTATGGCTCCGGCACCGGATACAATTCTCCAAAAATTATTTCAAGAAGGGAGCATTACTGAGGAACAGGCTAAGCTCGCGGCGCATGTGCCAATGGCGGATGATATTACGGTAGAAGCAGATTCCGGGGGACACACAGACAATCGTCCGCTCGTGTCTTTACTTCCAGCAATCCTGACGTTGACTGAAAAATTTCAGCGCAAATACGGCTATGCTAAGTCAATAAGAGTAGGTGCAGCAGGGGGCATTAGTACTCCATCGTCCGCACTGGGAGCTTTTATGATGGGTGCGGCTTATGTTGTTACCGGCTCAGTTAACCAATCCTGTATTGAAGCGGCCGCGTCCAAGCACAGTAAAAATTTGTTAGCTCAGGCGGAAATAACTGATGTAACAATGGCTCCTGCTGCGGATATGTTTGAAATGGGGGTGGAATTACAAGTACTGAAGCGTGGTACGATGTTTCCGATGAGAGCTAAAAAGTTATATGAATTATATAAAAACTATGAAAGCATCGAAGAAATTCCGCAGCAGGAGCGCTTAAAGTTAGAACAGCAGGTTTTCCACAATTCTCTTGATGAAATCTGGCGGCTGACAGAGGAGCATTTTAATGCCAGGGACCCACATCAGATTGAACGTGCGAAGGATCATCCAAAACGGAAAATGGCCTTGATTTTTCGATGGTATCTCGGGTTGTCTTCACGCTGGTCAAATTTGGGTGAAGAGGGACGTGAGGCGGATTATCAAATTTGGGCCGGCCCCGCAATGGGGGCATTCAATAATTGGGTTAAGGCTTCATATTTAGAAGAGGTATGCAACCGAAAAACTGTCGAAGTTGCATGGCACATTATGTCAGGAGCTGCGTATTTATATCGGCTACGTCTTTTGCAGATAGAAGGTGTCAGGCTTCCCCCTGCCTGTGAAGTCTACACACCGCAGCCTTTTTCTAATTGAGGCAATTGGTTTTTAATCATGACTATGAGAGGGTACATACTCAGAATGTGTTTCATGTCTTGTGTTGTTAGCTGAAGACATGATAGATTTTAACCTTAATTTTTTCATTATTTATTTTGATTGAGAATGTCTAAATTAGAGAAGCGGTGAGTATCAAAATTGCTGTCATGACCATGAAGGGCGGTCAGGCCAAGACCACCCTTGCGATCAATTTAGCTGCCAGAATTGCCAAAGCCCGACGCGATGTTCTTTTGATTGATTCAGATATTCAGGCCAATGTCACCACAACTTTTCAACGTGATCATTATTGTAATCTGGCCAATGTAATTTTAGGGAAGGTCAATGATTTTGAATTTATTCAACTTGATCGTCATTTGGCGTTTTTACCATCTGGTGGTGAAGGGATGGTTGAGGCATCAAGTTATCTCAGTCATACCCGTTTCAAGGAATCTCTTTTTACAAATCTGCTGTCATCGATTAACCATCGAATAGTGATAATTGATACTGCACCCAGTTGGGGCGAGGTTAGTCGTAATATTTTAATGTACGTTGATTATGTGATTGTACCAGTGGTGACAGATTATCTGGGTTTTAGTGGATGTGATCAAATTATGACCTACGTGGACGAATTCAAGGCGAGCATGCTAGGCGAGTGCAAAGCAGAAGTACTGGGAATCGCGATCACTCGTTCACATCCACGGACAAAGCTGGCACAAACTATTACAGCGGGGCTTTGTGAAAGGTGGTCGGATTTGTTATTCAAACGAATAATTGAAGAGTCAGTTTCTATTCAAGAGGCACCTGCTTTTCAGCAAAACATTTTTGAATATCGCAAAGGGCATACTCGTGGGGCGAAAATGTATGATCTACTTTGCAGGGAGATTATGCACAGAATTGTAGCACGTCAAAAAGGCAGACAAAGTGACTATTAATTAGGGAACAAAGAGTATATTTGATATAAATTAAATGAGCAAACCATTGAATATAAACCTAGGTTCACAACGTGAAATTCAGCGTGAAGGTACTAGGAAAAATGTCACTACGTCTACAACTTCAATCCTTCCGGTAGGACGTATTCAAACGAACTTTTATCTTCCTGAATTGAAAATAGATTCTACAGAAGACTCTCTGCAAAAAAGTTCACCACCTGTACAGAAGGTAGTAAGCCGGATAAATAAATTTATTGAAAATATTGCAGATGACTATTTCTTACTGGGGTTACATTTAATATCCCTGCACACCCTTCTAAGAGAATCTAAACTTACGACAGCACAAATAAAATCTTGGTATGCGGAAAATATTAATATGCCATACTCTTCCGCAATGCAGTGCCGGAAAGTAGCAGAGGTTTATTCAGGAGATCCAGAACTGATAGGACGTTACACCGCTTCTGGTGCTTATCTCTTGAGCAGTTGTAAAACACCGGAAGAACGGGAAGAAATTTGGCGGGAAGCAAGAGGAGAAAAACCCGCCCCAAGTATCAAAGAACTGCGTGAAACGCTGAAGCGTGTAAGGGAAAAACAGGCACTTGAGCAATTCGAGGATGAAGAGTTAATAACAGAGAAAAAAATTTGCGTAGGAAAATACCGGATGTCACCAAGTAAAATCAGGGAATCGATACAGTCAATTTCGGTTTACTGCGATAATTTTGTAGCTTGTGAAAAAACAGAAGAGCAGGTGGAAATGCGTGAAATTTTGGCTAACTCTGTAAGGATTCTGCTGAAAAAGTTGGAACAAAAATTTTAGCGTTAATTCTGTTGCTTGGATATTTTATCTAGCATCATAACCATTAAAAATCCTGTTACCATTAGTAACAGAGCAATTCCCAGTTCAAAATCGAGCAGAGGCCAGACGTTCTCTTCCCGGAGTGTGTATTCATTACCCCGGATTATTTGACTCTCCAAAGTAATTTTCCATGGCCAGACTTTTGGCATTGATCCGAGCATGATGCCGGTAAGGACTGCTAAAGTATAGTCATGCCAGCGTTCAAGAGCATAGCGTAAGATTCTTGAAAATCCCAAAACCCCAACTAAACATCCTGCAACGAAAACAAGGATGATTTCCAGATTGTCCGGATTAAAAGGATTTCGTAATGCTGCTGTGATGAAGGCATATTTTCCTAAAATCAGCAGAATAAAGGATCCACTTAACCCCGGTAGAATCATAGCACTTATCGCGATCATTCCGCTGAGAAAAATAAACCATAGTTCTTCAGGTGTATTTAGTGGTATAAGTCCAGTAATTCCATAGGCGAATATAGTGCCTAAAATTAAAGCCGGAAAACTAGAAAAACGATTGTTGATTGAATGGCCTAACACTAAAATCGATGCTGTTATCAAGCCAAAGAAGACTGACCATATTTTTTCAGGGTGCTCTGTCAGGAGGAAGTGTATCAAATGAGATGTGCTGATGATGGCAAATGCGATTCCGAAAACAAGCGTTGTTAAGAAGCGCAGATGTATTCCTGATAAAGCCTGCTTGAAATTCAAACGGAGGAACTGCAGAAAAGGTCTACTGCTGAATGAAGAAATTGCATTAAGCAGTGCTTCATAAATCCCTGTTATCAAGGCTATTGTCCCTCCCGAAACACCAGGTACTATGTCAGCGGTACCCATACCTAATCCTTTAAGAAATAAATAAGTGTGTTCACCAAATGTCTTTGGACCGGGAGTGGCCATCCAGGCTTTTTTCCAAGTATCCGCACCGGAATTGTTTTCGGGAGTAGATTTTACTAGAATGTCTTGTGACTCTGGAGGCATGAGTGAAGTTGAAAATTTACTTAGGCAAGAAGATTCTTCTTACTATCTGCAACGAAAAAATGGTGCTGATATGCTTCATCAAGTATTTTCCAGAACTCGAGTTGAAATTCATCTTCCTCAAGTTTGTTGCGTAAGCCGTGACAAAAAAATGTAAGTTGACGAGAAGTTTGTGCGCATTCACGTAAAAACTGGTTGGCAAAAACCTGCAGTTCCCAGGGAAATTCGGATTCGCTTAAATCCAATAAAGGTGCGTCATGCGGATGCTTCTCATGCAGAGTATTTGAAAGTTCATCCACCAGGAAAAAAAAGTCTACACCTAACACATCAAGCGCACGTCCTTCATCTGGTCCAAGTCTCTGGATCAAATTTTCCTGAAAACTTTTAAGCCCGGTTCTTGAATTATCCTTGTCTTCCAGCATAAGTTATTTTATGTCAGTTTCTGCCGATTGCTGTTTTTTGAGCACATATAAGATAATTTGCAAGAATTATGACAGCATGATTTATTTTTACAAGTTAAGTTTGTTTTAGGCAAATCAGTATAAAAATTTAACCGAACTTGTTCTGTTCTAGGAAGTGGGGACGAGGCTATAGTTTTGAGTATTTTTACTTAACTGGAGGTCAGGAGGGGCTAATCATGATTTAAGAGTATTTGAAAGTAAGTAACTACAATTATAGATAACTCCTAATCTCATATTATTTTGAGCGTTTCCCTATAAGTTTTATCGCAAAATATCGCTAGTGGGATTGAGCAACTGCTTGACGTACAATTGATCTTTTCAATTTGCTCTCGTATTTTTTCTGCCGATTTTCTTCTGCTTTCCAGTCAGTTTCAGGTGATCCGGAAACGAGGCTTTCTTTGGCTTTTGTTTCTGCTTCTTTTGCACGTTGTAAGTCAATCTCTGTTGCTGTTTCAGCTAATTCTGCAAGAACCCTCACGCTGTTCCCTTCAACTTGAGCGTAACCCCAGTGGACAGCAATTGTCTGTTTTTTCCCGCTATAACTGTAAGACATTATGCCTGTGTCCAGAGTAGTCAACAGTGGGATGTGTTCAGGCAAAATACCAAGTTCACCTTCAATACCAGGTAGAGTAACTGAATCTACATCCTCTATCAGTACTGTGCGGTGAGGAGTTACTACTTCAAGATTAAGTTGATCGGACATCAGTTACTCATTTTTTTGGCTTTTTCCATTACTTGCTCAATGGTGCCTACCATGTAGAAAGCCTGTTCGGGAAGCTCATCATGTTTCCCTTCGAGAATTTCCTTGAATCCGCGGATAGTGTCTTTGATGTCCACATATTCACCAGGTGTTCCCGTAAATGTCTCTGCCACAAAGAAAGGTTGTGAAAGAAATCTTTGTACTTTTCTCGCACGGCTGACAACAGCTTTGTCTTCCTCAGACAACTCATCCATACCTAGAATTGCAATTATGTCCTGCAGGTCTTTATATCGCTGAAGCAGAGTTTGTACTTCGTGAGCTATTTTATAGTGTTCTTCGCCAACAATATCCGCAGCTAGAATTCTTGAGGTGGAATCAAGAGGATCGACTGCAGGATAAATTCCTAATTCAGTAATAGCACGACTCAAAACGACTGTTGCGTCCAAGTGGGAAAAAGTGGTAGCTGGAGCCGGGTCAGTCAAGTCATCAGCTGGAACATAAACTGCCTGCACGGAAGTAATTGAACCTTTATTGGTGGAGGTAATCCTCTCCTGCAAATTCCCCATTTCTGTTGAAAGTGTAGGCTGATAACCAACTGCTGAAGGAATCCGTCCGAGTAGGGCTGAAACCTCTGAACCTGCCTGGGTAAAACGGAAAATATTATCGATGAACATCAATACGTCGGCTGCTTCTTCGTCACGGAAATACTCTGCCACCGTTAAACCTGTCAGGCCTACACGCGCACGTGCTCCGGGGGGTTCGTTCATTTGTCCATAAACAAGGCTCGTTTTGTCTAAAACTCCGGAATCTTTCATTTCATTCCAGAGGTCATTTCCTTCACGTGTACGTTCCCCAACACCAGCGAAAACAGAAAATCCTCCGTGCTCAGCGGCAATGTTACGGATGAGTTCCATGATAACAACTGTTTTACCAACACCTGCACCACCAAACAAACCTATCTTTCCACCTTTAAGAAAGGGACAGAGCAAATCCATCACCTTGACTCCAGTGATAAGCATTTCTGCTTCCGTTACCTGTTCTTCAAATGGGGGAGCGTCACGGTGAATTGACCAGCGTTTATCTGTTTGAATAGGGCCGGCTTCATCTACCGGATCACCTGTTACATTTATTATCCTTCCGAGTACCTCTTTTCCTACAGGTGTAGTAATCGGTTCACCCAAATCCTTAACATCCATTCCTCGTGAAAGTCCGTCTGTCGATCCCATCGAAACTGTACGTACGGTACTTTCGCCAAGATGCTGCTGTACTTCACAGATAACCCGTTCATCTTTTTGCTTGATTTCAAGTGCTGTATAAATTTCAGGGAGTTCTCCGGATTCAAATGCCACGTCAACGACGGGTCCCATCACTTGGACGATCTTACCTGTGCTCATTGTTTCCTCATAATTTTAGTTTGGAGAATAATTATTTTTCGATTTATAAACTTTCTGCGCCACTGATAATTTCTATCAATTCACTTGTGATAGCGGCTTGCCTACTACGATTATAATGTAGCTGTAATTTGTCTATCATTTCACCTGCATTTTTGGTTGCTGCGTCCATCGAAGTCATGCGTGCAGCATGTTCTCCCGCGATCGTGTCTAGCCAGGAAACGTAGACCTGATTTTGAACATATTTTTTCAACAGTGTCTCCAAAATATCTTCTGGAGAAGGTTCAAAAATAATTTCACGCTCATCAGCAGATTCTATTTCAGGAGCTTTAATTGGTAACAGTTGTTCAATGACAGGCTCCTGAGAGATCACGCTAACGAAATGATTATAGGCAAGAATAACTTTATCAAGTTCATTTTCTTCAAAACGCTTAGTGAATTCACTCACAATATCACGGACAAGTCCCAATTGCTGCTCAGGATGGGTGCCGGTATGATTTTCCAGAATAGTGTGATTTGTTCTTTTGTAAAAATCATTTCCTTTACGGCCAATAATAACAAATTCTGCACATTCAACACCTTCTTCTTCCAACTGACGAGCTAGAGCTTTAGATAGATTTGCATTGAAGCCTCCGCATAGACCACGGTCACTTGTTACTAAAATAACACCGGTGCGATTCCCTCCTGTATTACGGAAGAGTCGGCCAAAACCCGAATCCTGCTCCACTCCGTCAAAACGTGTGCTGAGTGAAGATACAACGCTTTTCAATTTGATTGCATAAGGAGTGGCTTCCCGAATATTATCTTCAGAACGCCGCAACTTTGCTGCAGATACCATTTTCATGGCACTGGTAGTCTTTTGAGTTCGTTTAACGCTGTCTATGCGTTTGCGTATATCTTTTAAACTTGCCATCTAAAACTAATTTACAGTGTCTTATGCAGAAAAAGCTTGTACGAATTCATCCAATGCTGATTTCAATTTCGTTTCTTCTGCGTTTTCAATTTTTCCAGCCTCTTCAATAGATTTACGCAAGTCGGCTTTCTTAGTTTGTACAAAATTTAAGAACTCTGATTCAAATTTACTCAGTGCATTTAAAGGTTGCTCATCAAGATAACCGTTGGTTGCTGCAAAAATAGAAATGACCTGATCCACCCACGGCATTGGTTGATATTGAGTTTGTTTGAGGATTTCGACTAGTCGCTGTCCACGAGCTAATTGTCTTTGAGTCGCCTGATCAAGGTCACTGCCAAACTGGGCAAATGCTTCTTTTTCTCGGTACTGTGCTAGATCCAGTCGTAATGTTCCTGCAACCTGTTTCATAGCTTTTACCTGTGCAGCACCACCAACACGAGAAACTGAAAGCCCCACGTTAATCGCTGGGCGAATCCCGGAATTGAAAAGATCACTGCTTAGAAATATCTGACCGTCAGTGATTGAAATTACGTTAGTTGGAATATAAGCGGAAACGTCACCGGCCTGTGTTTCAATGATTGGAAGTGCTGTCAAAGAGCCCGCACCGCGTTCGTCACTCAACTTACAGGATCGTTCCAGTAAACGGCTGTGAAGATAAAAAACATCTCCTGGATAAGCCTCACGTCCCGGGGGTCGTCTAAGTAAGAGAGAAAGTTGGCGGTAGGCGACTGCCTGTTTTGAAAGATCATCATAGACACAAAGCACATGCTGTCCCTTATCCCTGAAATATTCACCAATACTAACTCCTGAGTATGGAGCTAAAAATTGCAGTGGGGCTGGTTCTGAAGCAGTTGAAGAAACAACAATGGTATGTCCCATTGCTCCTTCAGTTTCGAGACGCTGAACGATCTGAGCCATGGTAGAACGCTTCTGCCCAATACCTACATATATGCAGATCACATCCCCACCCTTCTGATTGATGATGGTGTCAATTGCAATTGCAGTTTTTCCAGTTTGTCTGTCACCAATAATCAATTCACGTTGACCACGTCCAATTGGAACCATTGAGTCAATCGCTTTAAGTCCGGTCTGCATTGGTTCATGTACAGATTTTCTATCTACAATTCCCGGAGCAATCGTTTCAATCAATCGTGTTTCAGTCGAGGCAATCGGACCTTTACCGTCAATCGGTACCCCAAGTGGATCAACTACTCTTCCCAGAAGTCCTTCGCCAACAGGTATTTCTGCGATCCGTTCGGTACGTTTGACTTCGTCACCTTCTTTGATTGTACGGTCACTTCCAAAAATAACCACACCTACATTGTCTTCCTCAAGGTTTAGGGCCATGCCAGTGATATTTCCTGGGAATTCAACGAGCTCTCCAGCCTGGACATTGTCTAAACCATAAACACGGGCAATTCCATCTCCAACTTCTAGAACCGTTCCAACTTCTGATTTGATAGCTTTTTTGTCGAAGTTTTCGACTTGTTGCTGAATAATATTGCTTATTTCTTCTGCTCGGATTTTCATAACCGCTCAGCCTCTGATAATTGTTTGACGTATCTGATTTAATTGCGTGTGAATACTCCCATCAATTACCACGGAACCGATACGCGTCACGATTCCGCCTATGATGGCAGGGTCGATGGTAATACTTATTGCGACATCTTTGCCGGAATAACCAGAAATCGATTTTTCCAGTTTTTCTACTGTCGCTGTTGGTAACTCGTGTGCTACGGTTACACGGGCTTCAATGCGGCCCAATTTTTCCTGCAGTAATAAATTAAATGCACTTTCTATATGTGGCAGCAGAACAATTCTGCGCTTTGCTAAAAGATAACGGCTGAACGTGTCAACCAGAGCAGGTGCTTTTATTTTACTTAAAATTTCCTTCAGGACGCCCTGTTTCCGTTCTGTAGAAACCTTTGTGTCTGAAAGTGCTTCTCTCAACTCTGCGGAATTCTTATATGCTTCTGCTAGTTCAGAAAAATGCTGACCTGTTTTTTCAAGTTCTTTTCCTTTTTCGGCCAAACTGATTAGGGCCTTGGCGTAACGTCGTGCTATGACTCCCTGGCTCACGCTACCCCTTTAGTCTGATTAAGCTGATCTACAAATTTATTCACCAATTGATTTTGATCGTTTTGATTCATCTTTTTTTTCAAGGTTCCTTCTGCCAATTTCACACTTTCCTCAGCAATCCAACGTCGTAAATCATCTTCTGCTTTCCTTTGCTCCTGTTTTAGAGCGAAACTGGCCTGCTCTTTCATACGCTGAATTTCAAGTTTCCCTTCTTCAACGATACGTGCCTTTGCGTCTTCTGCGTCTTTTTTTGCAGCCGCTACCATTTCTATGGCTTCCTTTTCCAGTCCAGCAATTTTTGAATTCATCTCACTTAGGTCAGTAGATATTCTTTCTTCAGCATCCCTGGCATCATCGAGAACTTTTTTTGCAGATTCGGCAGAACTACCTAGTGCTGCTGCTACGGGCTTCTTGGCGAATTTGTAAATGATTGCTACCAGTACTACGACATTGACCACTTTCCAGACGAAGTCCATAAGCGGAGAGCTAGCATCTCCAATTCCTGAGGCAAAAAGCGCAGTGCTCCAGAATGAGAGGAAGAGAACTGAGGTGAGAAGTCTGAACATATTTTCTTTTTGAAAAATTTTATTCAACCGACTGTAAAATAGAATGTGGGAAATGCCTTGAACAAAAAAGCCTGAATAACTAAGTGGGAACCACCTGAAGTCTCTATCTGTGGGCGGCCGTTACTTTATTTAGCTTAATAATTGCTTGCTTATGGAAGCAGATATTTCCTGATTCAGTTTGGCAAAATGATTT
>SHAT01000041.1 GCA_004213175.1 Pseudomonadota bacterium
AGGATCTGCCATTTGATCGTAAATTGTTTTCAGAATAGGTGACATCTTGTGCGTAATAGTTCCTACCACCCAGAGAACATCAGCCTGTCGAGGAGAAAATCTAGGGATTTCCGCACCAAAACGGGAAATATCATAATGGGAACAGGCTGCCGCCATGTACTCCATTCCGCAGCAAGCTGTCACAAAAGGATATTGAAAAAGGGAAAACTTTCTAGACCAATTGACTACACTATCAAACTTCGTTGTTTTAAAACCACCATAATCTGAATCCATTTTCCTCCTCTTTCAATTTTTATTAGTCTGTTTTAATTAAGTGTTTTGCAAAATATTTTGCCTATTTTTAAAAAAATATGGATCTCTATCAACTACTTAGTTCCGCAGACTTGGCAAAATAATTGATGTAATTTTTTCAATTAAATTTCCTCTAAGTCAAAATTACGGACCTTCTTTAGCTGAACCTATGGGAATACCTGCTTACTAGATCCACTCCTAATTTAGTAGTTTCCAAAAGTAAAGTTCTCCTTAAACAATGCCCTAAGGTAACTAAACTAAAATGCTTATAAAGAAGACTATTAGAATGAGTTATTCCCATTCCAGCGCGCCTTTTTTCCAATCGTAAGCCAGACCCAGAACCAGTATACCCAGAAAGACTGAGGTGGCTAAGAAACCAAACCAGCCTAATTCACGGATCTGCACTGCCCAAGGATAAAGAAATACAACTTCAACATCAAAAATGAGAAAGACCAATGCAGTCATGTAGAACTTGACGTCATATCGATGCCCTTCCATCCCATCTATCAGGAAGCCTGATTCGAAAGGAGTCTTCTTAGTCTCACCTCTCAATTTCGGCCCCAAAAAAAGTCCGATACAGCTGAAGGCTCCAGCAAGAATAACGCCTAGAATAATCATAATCAAAATAGGTAGATAACCGGATGCAATTGACATAAAAATTTTATTCTTAAAAAATCTCTTTGTTAGCTAAAAAAGTGTCCACTCAAAATAATTATTCCATTCAAAACTTATTTTGTGAATTCATTTCAATTATTTTCAGCGTACCGTCACTCCAGGATTTACATGATCGGGGGCCTCTATCAAAACCAGCTTCCCTTTATCATCTGAAAATAGAATCATACCCTCAGAAATTTCACCCATCAATTTGACCGGTTTAAGGTTTGCAACAACCAGAACACGTCGGTTAGTTAATTCTTCAGGTGTATAAAACTCCGCTGCTCCGGAAACAATCGAACGAAGACGTCCCTCACCCAAATCCACCTCAGAACATAATAGCTTTGCTGATTTCTCAAGTTTCCGGCATGTTTTGATCTGGCCGACCTTCAATTCCATTTTCTGAAAATCATCAAAGGCAAACCATTCTTTATTCTCATCAGCTGTGTTTAATTTTTTCCCATTTTGCGTTACTTCTGAAGAGATTATTTCCTCAGCCGAAAGCTTCATTTTAGGAAATAACGGTTTTGGTTCAGGCATCTTAGTGCCTGCTTCCAATAATCCTGGAGTGAGTTTTTCAAACGCTATCTTTCCTGTTCCAAGTCCAAGAGATTTTCGTGCCTCACTCATCTTTTCCGGCATCACAGGATCAAGCAGACCAACCAGAATTCTTGTCATATCCAGCGCAGTATAAAGCACGGTCCCGAGACGTTCTCGATCTTCCAACTGCTTGGCCAAAGTCCACGGTTTACAAATGTCTATATATTTGTTGACCTGACTACTGAGCCACGCCACATGCTCCAGTGCACGATGCGGTTGAAAAGCGAGAATATGTTCCTGGAATTTTTTCACACCCTCAATAAATGAATTACGCAGATTTTCTTCAACCTCGCCAGCTTCACCTAGAGGTGGTACACAACCCTCAAAATTATTGCGGCTCATACTGATTGAGCGGTTGAGCAGGTTACCAAAATTATTAGCTAAATCTCCATTATAACGTTTAACAGCCAACTCTTCAGTAAAATTCGCATCCTCCCCGAAACTCATGTCACGTAATAAAAAATAACGCAAAGAATCTACTCCCAGTTGATCCTTCATGGCTAATGGATCAACCACATTTCCAAGAGATTTGCTCATTTTGCTGCCTCCTATCACCCAGTGACCGTGAACCACTAGTTTTTTAAAAACAGGCAACCCCGCGGCTTTGAGCATACACGGCCAGTATATTCCATGTGTTTTCAGAATATCCTTGCCAATCATATGATGTACATGTGGCCAGTACTTTTTATACTTTTCACCATCTGGCCAACCAAGCGCACTCGCATAATTTAGAAGTGCATCAAACCAAACATAAGTAACATAGTTTTTATCAAAAGGCAGTTCAATTCCCCATTTTAGACGACTTTTTGGTCGTGAAATACACAAGTCCTGAAGTGGCGCCTTTAGAAATTGGATCAGTTCATTTCGATAACGTCCTGGATAAACCCAGTTCTCATTTTGCACTAACTCTTTTTCCAACCATCCCTGATAAGCACTCATCCTGAAAAAATAATTTTGCTCCTTATAGAGTTGAGGAGGATTTTGATGATCCGGACAATTACCTTCCACTAATTCGCTCTCATCTAAGAAACGTTCGCATCCTACACAATAAAGGCCTTCGTATTCTTTCAGATAAATCTCACCTTGATCGTAAATGTTTTGTAAAATCTGCTGAACACAAGCTTTGTGTAAAGGATCGGTTGTACGTATAAACTGATCATTTTCAATATGCAGATGTGGCCACATATCTTGAAATTCCTGACTGATCTTATCTACAAACTCCTGCGGATCAATCCCAGATTTTAGCGCCGATTCTACAATTTTTTGCCCATGTTCATCTGTTCCAGTTAAAAAATAAGTATCTGACCCAAACAATTTTCGGAAGCGATTTAATACATCTGTTGCAACTGTTGTGTAAGCATGTCCAATATGTGGATGGCTATTGACATAGTAAATTGGAGTGCTAATGTAAAATATATCGTTCATTCTAGTTGAGGCTATATTGGACCTTTTAAGAAAAGTCTAAAAAAAGATTTTTTTACTACTTCCGGGCAAGAGTACTTTGCGTCATCAAAGGTGGATCAGGCAAAGGTAAATTTAATTTTTGGATCTTCTGGGTGCGGGCTGAAAAGTATGAGTGTTTTTCCAATAATCTGAACTACTTCAATCTCTGTCATTGTGGAAATTTCTTCAGCACATTCTTTTTTCGACAAAGGGCAACTGTCTAGCACTTTGCACTTGATTAACTCATGATCAAGCAACTGTGATTCAATCTCACGCTTTGTTTCAAGAGAAAGCCCTTGTTTCCCCAGATTCACTATAGGTTTAAGAGGGTGCGCTAATGCGCGCAAATGTCTTTTTTGTCTTCCTGTCATTATCAATCCCCCTGATCAATCACCCGCGGGACTTTGAAAAAACCGTTTTCCAGATACGCACAAAACTGTTCCGGAGAAACTGGAGATTCCTCCATCTTATCATCACGAATTCCACTTAAATCACTTTCATCAACGTCTGTTACTGTTTCTGGAATATCAACTGTTTTCAATAATTCAAAATAATCCAGAATGGTCGAAAACTGTTCCGCAAAAACTTCTGCTTCATTGTCAGTCAATTCCAATGATGAAAGTCTCGCTATCTTGCGAACTTCATCTATGCTGAAGCTGGTTGTCATGACGGTTGCAGCATTAATTTGATTTCTGCCTGAGCCGCCAGTTTTCCATCTACACTTGCCTTACCTTCAAAAACCCAAAAATTGCGACGCTGATTACTCAATGTAGTTTCTAGGATAAGCTGATCTCCAGGAACAACAGGCACTCTGAATTTAGCATTATTAATTCCTGCAAAGAAGACAATACTTCCAGATTCAGCAGCACCCTTTCCAGAGTCAATTACAATCCCCGCGGTTTGGGCCAATGCTTCGACAATCATCACACCCGGAAAAACAGCCTGCTGCGGGAAATGTCCTTGAAAAACTGCTTCATTTCCGGAAATGTTTTTTAAGGCCTTACAGAATTCACCTGGACGTACCTCCAGTACACGGTCCAACAGCAAGAAAGGGTAACGGTGCGGTAGTATTTTTTTTATTTCCTCTAAATCCATCATCAATCCCCTCCGGTTTGTTTAAGTGAATTATAGGCATCAATCACTTTCTGCGTCATATCAGTCGTATCCTGTTTCATATACAAAATGATTTGTGCAGCATTTTTTTCAAGTACCAGATCCGATTTTTCCTTGATGGCAATACTCCGAATAACAGTTTTTAGCTCCTGGAAAATAATCTCGGTAAGGCGTCTTTCTTCTGCCCTCATTTCCTGTTCCACTTTTCTAACCTGTTCTCTCAGTTGCTGCTGCCGTGCAATCAACTCCTTCTCTTTGGATGCTTTTGCTTTTGAAGTCAGCAAAGGATTGTTGCGTAAATCATCCGCTAGTTTGCGGAGTTCCGACTCTTCCAGCTTGAACTCCTGCTGTTTTTGACGACCTCGTCGTTCTAAAATATTTTTTGATCTAATACCTGCTTCTGACTGATTGAGGGCCTCATTCAAATCGACGACACCAATCTCCATCGCAAATACAGGGGAACTCAGGTAAAATAGTGCTGTCAGCACTATGGGCAAGAAATGTTTCATGACTTTTTTTGGCTTAATTAATCTTTACTAGCATTAAGAGAAAAAACTCAACAATTCGGCTTTAGGTTACTAACCACAGAATGAGGAAAGCTCCAAGAGTGAAGATGAGAGCATAATTCTGGGTTAACCCGTTCTGTAAGGGTCGGATTGAATTCCCGACCATACGCGCAACATCCGCGGTTGTGTTGACTGCACGGTCAATCACATTTTGATCAAATAGACGCCAGAGTATGTGAGTAGAGAAGAGACGTCCCGGTTGAATAATTACAGAGTTATAGAATTCATCAACATACCATTTGTTTAGCGAAAGCTGATATAGGGGTTCACATTTGCTACGTAACCTAGAAGCAAGGTCAAATCCGGAGTGATAAAGCCTGCCAGCTACAAACCAGGCCAGCAAGGCAAAAGCAACAGAAAATCCCATTAGTGTCCACTCTGTTGAAACCGCACCGTGACCACTTGGAATCTCCGTAAAAAAACCATGGAAGTAATTTTCCATCCCATTCGGAATTAAATGAAAAACATGTGGTACCCCAAAAAATCCACCTGTTACTGCAAGTAAAGCCAGTATCATCAGGGGAATGGTCATTGATAAAGGTGACTCATGTACGTGTTCAGCAGTATGTGAATCAACCCGCGACTCTCCGTGAAATGTCAAATAAATCATCCTGAACATGTAAAATGCTGTTAAACCTGCAGTCAGGAAACCAACCCCCCAAAGCCAAGGATTGCCTAAAGGCGAACTGTACGCTTTCCAGAGGATTTCGTCTTTACTAAAAAATCCTGAGAAAAAAGGAATCCCAGAAATCGCAAGGGTGCCGAGCAGCATTGTGATATAGGTGATAGGCAGTTTATTTTTAAGCGCACCCATTTTACGCATATCCTGCTCATGATGAACTGCTAGAATGACCGATCCAGAACCTAAAAAAAGAAGTGCCTTAAAAAATGCATGTGTCATGACGTGGAAAACTCCTGCGCCAAAAGCACCAACGCCCATTGCCAGAAACATGTAACCCAGTTGACTTACTGTTGAATAAGCTAAAACCCGTTTGATATCAGTCTGCGTAATAGCAACTGTTGCTGCCAGAAGGGCAGTGACAGTTCCCACAACTGCGATGACATTCATAGTGAAGGGTGCCAGAACGAACAAGTGACTCAATCGCGCAACCATGTACAAACCAGCTGTTACCATCGTAGCTGCATGGATCAAAGCAGAAACAGGTGTTGGACCTTCCATTGCGTCTGGTAGCCAGACATAAAGAGGAATCTGGGCAGATTTACCTGTAGCTCCTAAAAAAAGCAGCAAGGTTATTGCTGTTACTAGGCCACCACCATATTCAAGCCTTGATACTGCTTCATTATTGATTGTCCCAAACTCAATTGAACCAAATGTTAAAAAGATCAGTAGGACTGCCGAAAGCACACCAAAGTCGCCTACACGGTTAAAAAGAAAGGCTTTTTTAGCTGCTTCAGCGGCAGAATCTTTTTCAAAATAGTAACCTATCAGAAGGTATGAGCAGAGGCCTACACCCTCCCAACCAACGAACATCAATAGAAAACTGTCACCCAAAACCAAAATCAGCATGAAAAACACAAACAAGTTCAAATAGGCAAAAAAACGGTAGTAACCTGATTCACCATGCATGTATCCAACAGAATAAACATGAATTAAAAATCCAACCCCGGTGATCACCAGTAGATAAAGCCCAGAGAGCTGGTCTACCTGAAAATTAATTCCAGCCTCAAAACTGCCGCTTGATATCCATGTGTAAAGGTGTTCGTTAAGAACGTTTCCTTCTATCTCAAGCATCTGAAAAAACAATACCAAAGACTGAGCGAAGGACAGGGCAATTGCCAATGGACCTATAAAAGTAACGAATCGGGTACCGAAACGTTTACCTAAAAATCCATTCAATAAAAAACCCAACAAAGGGAATGCGGGTACAAGCCAAATTTGCGACATAGCTACCACTTTAAAAAATTAAATTCGTCAATGTTCAACGTTTTACGCGTCCGAAAAATTGAAAGAATTATCGAAAGCCCTACAACCGCTTCTGCTGCAGCAACAACTATGATGAAAAATATGAAGATCACACCTGTCATGGAATCCATGCCTCGCGAAAAGGTTACGAACGATAAGTTTACTGCGTTGAGCATCAGTTCAATACTCATGAAAATAACAATCACATTGCTCCTCAGCATTACACCCAGAACACCTATTGTAAAAAGAACTGCGCTTAACAACAAAATATGTTCAACCGGAATCATAAAAAACCTTAATGAAAACGACGCTTTGCAATGACTACCGCGCCGATGACGGCTACAAGCAGCAGAATTGCAATAATTTCAAATGACAATATGTAATCTGTAAATAGTAACCGGCCTATCAATGAAATAGAACCAACTTCTTCTACAACCTCTATAGGATATGCTCCCTTTGGTCCAAGCTGCAGATCCCCCATAGTGAAGAGACTGGCAATTTTCACAAAAATTCCAAAAGAAAGAAGTCCCGCCAGAATCTTTCCAATCGGCCATTTGTTAGTATTCTGATCCGAAGTCTTTGAGGAGAGCAGCATCAATACAAAAAGGAAAAGAACCATGATGGCACCGGCATAAACCAAAACCTGAATGACTGCGACAAATTCAGCGTTCAGCATAACATAGATTGAACCTAAACAAAAAAATGTGCCCACCAGAGATAGCGCACAATGAATTGGATTTCTCAGGAAAAGGACACCCAATCCACCTAAAATACTCAGCGCTGCAAAAATGTAGAAAATTATTAACATCTTTCGTTTACAAAAAAAATTACGAGATCACACAAAACTATGTATGTGCTTTGACTACTTTCATTCCAGAGTCTTTTGTTTTATGATTAAGTTCTTTGCCAAATAAGCGAATCTCTGCATAACTGAGATCTGCGAATGATTTTACCTGTTCAGTCATTGCATTAAAAACATCTGCAGAACTACTGTATGAGTTTCCATGTCCAAGCGATGCTGACAAGTCCATTAGGATCTGCCACTCAGGACGTGTTCTTCTCAAGGCCTTAACAGCAATTTCGGTGGCTTGAACACGCTGATCTTTATTGGTAAAGGTACCCTCTTTCTCAGAGTAATACTGTCCCGAAAGTACAACATCCGCAATTTCACTCCATGAATTGTGGAATGTTCCAAGATGCACCACCAACTGCGCTCTTTTTATTTTTTCCTGAACTTCCACTTCTGCTTCAAAAGGATTTCCAAGGACAAAGACGACCTTCAGCTCATTTTCAATTGCTTTTTTAAGTTTTGTAGATTTTGCATCCCCTTTTATTTTTAGAGCAAGTGCACCTGCACGATTAGGCGTATTGTCCGTCGTGATAAGAGTATTGATGAAAAATTCACTTTCACTTTGTTCCCAAGTCGGCAAGGGGCAGAAGATATTATCGGAAGAAAAAATGTCTTTTAGAAGTTTTTGTAACAAAAATAATTCCTCATTGCTCGCGTGAGTGTCGGTCAGTGCAAGTACTTCCTCTGGCAATGCTGACAAATCACCAACCCGCTCGGCAATTGCCGAGTAGGCTTCTTCCCAAGAAATACCTTCCAATTTTCCTTCGACACGCCCTAAAGGCTGATGGATCCTAGTTTTACGTTCGTTCATAATACGATAAGTTAAACGGCCTTCATCACATAGCCACCATTTATTAACACTTTGATTTTCGTGCGGTTTAAGTCGAAAAATTTCGTTGCGATCATGCTCAATCGTAACATTGCAGCCTGTAGAACAACCTGTGCAAATTGAACGGTTTTTCTTCAATTTCCATGCACGCCGTTTGAAACGGAATTCCTTCTCGGTGATGGCTCCCACTGGACAGATATCCGCCATATTGCCCTGAAATTTATTGGTCATGGGCCTGTCGGCGTATGTGTCAACTGTCAATTCGTGCCCGCGGTTAAACATACCAAATTCATTCGTGCCAGTTATTTCCCTGGTAAAACGATCACAGCGGGAACATTGAATACAGCGATTGCGTTCCAATGCTACAAAAGATCCAATATCACGCCATCCGCTAACCCTTTTAGAATAATCCATTTCGGACTTTCCGGAACCATACTCAAAGGCATAATCTTGCAGAGTACATTCTCCAGACTGGTCACAAATTGGACAATCCAGCGGGTGATTCACTAGTAAGAATTCATTAACAAGTTTCCGCCCCTCTTCGACTTTTGGATTAAGCGTTTCGACCTTCATGCCTTCAGTGGCATCCATTGAGCAGGCGGTTTGCAGTTTTGGAGCAGGGCGCCCATTACCCATATCAACAACGTCAACTAGGCACATCCGACAAGTAGCAACTATAGACATACCTGGATGATAGCAATAATGCGGAATTATCTTTCCACAACGCAAAGCCGCGGAAAGGATTTTTTCACCCGGCTCATACTCTACCAGTTCTCCATCAATATCAAATACAGGCATGTTAAATCCTTTAAACAGTGGCATAATATTTCCGGAACTCTTCCGGAAATTTTTTGACAAAACTTTGAATCGGCATTGCGGCAGCGTCTCCCAAAGCGCAAAGAGTTGTACCCATCATGTTGCCGCCAACTCGGTTAAGGCGCAGTAATTTTTCCTCACTTCCATTTCCGTTGAGAAAGTCTCGGATAATTTGACGTGACCAGTGTGTGCCTTCCCGGCACGGAGTACATTGACCACAGGACTCGTGAGCATAAAAACGTGTTATGCGATGCAATAACTTTACTACATCAGTGTCTTCATCAAAGACCATCATCGCAGAAGAACCCATCATTGTCCCCTTTTTTGCCAAATCATCAAAATTATACAGCACATCAACTTCGTCTGCAGTCATGACCGGTGAAGAAGAACCCCCTGGGATTACACCTTTAAGCTTCTTACCATTGCGGATACCTCCGCCGAATTCGTAAATAATATCCTTCATATTTACGTCCATCCTCAACTCATAAACTCCTGGACGATTGACGTGTCCGCTTAAGCTTACTAAATGAGTACCTGAATTATTTTGTGGACCAAAATTTTTAAAATCTTCTACACCGTTATCACCAAGAATAAAAGGCATACAGGCCAGTGTTTCAACATTGTTCACACTAGTAGGACAACCGTTGAATCCTGAAACCGCAGGGAAAGGGGGTTTTACTCGGGGGTGACCGCGTTTACCTTCTAAAGAATCCAGCAGTGCGGATTCTTCCCCGCAAATATATGCACCTGCTCCTGTATGAATTGTGATGTCCAAATTAAAACCACTGCCCATCGGATCAAGTCCTAGCAGACCATCTGCGTACAATTCATCAACTGCCTCATTAAGGGATTTGATTGAAGGGAAATACTCTCCACGAACATAAACATAGCCATGATGACAGCCGATCGCATAACAGCCAATCATCAAGCCTTCCAAGAACATGTGTGGGTCTTTGAGCATAAGCTCCCGATCCTTGCAGGTACCAGGTTCGGATTCATCTGCATTAGCGACCAAATAACTAGGTTTCCCCGTTCCTTTGGCCATGAAGCTCCATTTAAGTCCTGTCGGAAAACCAGCTCCTCCTCTACCGCGTATTCCAGATTCTTTGACTTCTTGGACAACTTCATCAGGTTTCATGCCGAACACTTTTTTCAAAGACTTGAAACCACCCGACTTTTTATAAGCAGACAAAGACTTGTCGTATTTTGGATTCCGAATATTTTTAAAAAGAACTAGAGTTTCTTCTGCCATTTTTTACTTCCTAAGCTCATCAATCATCTTATCCATAGATTCCGGAGTTACCTGTTCATGATAGTCCTCGTTGACTATAACTGCAGGTGCAAAACTACACGCTCCAATACACTCCATTTCTTCAATGCTGAAAATACCGTCATCTGTCGTATGACCCGCATGGATACCCAATTTTTTTTCAGTATGCTCCAGTAACTCTGTACCGCCTACAAGACAGCAAGGAACACAAGTACAAACCTGCAGATGATATTTTCCCGGTGGCTTCAAACGGAACATGGTGTAAAACGTTACCACACCCTCGACATGTGTCAGTGGCACCTCGCAAATATCCGCAACGTGCTGCATCCACGCCTCTGTTAACCAACCTTCGTTTTCATTCTGAGCTAAATGTAAAATTGGAATTAAGGCATTTTGTCTGATGGGATAATGACTCAAAAGTTTATCCACCTGAGTCTGGATGTCTTTAGAAAACAATTTTAATCTCTTTTTATTATGAGCAGTCAAAATAATTTGATCTTTAGTTCTACCAAATACTCCCAAAAAATCAATAAAATTCGTCTTCCAGTGAAGTTTTTTTTTCTAAATGCTTTTTAGCTCATATTTTAAATTTTTATTTGTGGTTCTAAAAAACGTATCTATTTTAGATTTCATTCATAATGTTGACTATATTTTCATAATCAATGCATTATAAATCGAATTTGTGTATAACAATTGGCATGTTATTTTGAGAAGAACTAAGATAATTAAAAAAATTTATACAATATCTGCATTAATCTTGTAAAGTAAGTCAGGTACTGCTACATTATAACCAAAACTAGACAATCCATTAATAGCAAAAATAAAAAAATGAACGGTGCACAGATTGTAGTTGAAGTTTTAAAAAAACAAGGTGTTGAGTACATTTTTGGATATCCCGGAGGTGCATGTATGCCGATTTTTGATGCACTCGTAGATGCACCTGAGTTAAAAATAATTTTAGTTCGTCACGAACAGGGTGCAACACACATGGCAGATGGCTATGCGAGGTCAACCGGAAAAACAGGTGTTGTCCTGGTGACTTCAGGGCCGGGCGCGACTAACACTGTAACCGGAATACTTACAGCTCATATGGACTCAGTCCCACTGGTGGTGTTAACGGGTCAGACAATCACTCCCAACTTAGGGAAAGATGCGTTTCAGGAGGCAGATGTATTTGGTGTAACAATGCCGGTGGTCAAACACAGCTATCTTGTAAGAGATGTTAAAGATTTATCAAGAATTATTAAAGAAGCATTCCATCTCGCCTCGTCAGGTCGTCCGGGACCTGTTCTGGTTGATTTGCCCAAAGATGTAGTTTCTGAAGAATGGACTGAGGACTTCAGGGCAGAATTGGATTTGCCTGGATATCAGGTACAGTCCAAGGGAAATTCAGAAAACATTAAGAAAGTGGCCGAAATGCTCTCTAAATCTAAACGTCCTTTACTTTATGTAGGAGCCGGTGCAGTAATTTCAGGGTCAGCAAAACAAGTTTTAAAACTGGCTGAAACACTTCAAGCACCTGTAACCACTACTTTGCTCGGCAAAGGCGCATTCTCAGAAATACACCCACTCTCAGTAGGCATGCTAGGAATGCACGGTACTGCTTATGCAAATAAAACGGTTGTTGACTGTGATCTTATTATGGCAGTCGGTGCACGCTGGGACGACCGAATCACTGGTAAAGTCAGTGAATTCTGTACAAATGCAACAAAAATACATATCGATATAGATCCTGCAGAATTTGGCAAAATCATACAACCTGATGTAAGTGTAAACGGCGATGTTAGCGCTGTATTAGAGGAGCTACTTCCTCAGATTAAAAAATTAAATACCAAAGATTGGCTGAAGACTATTGACGTATGGAAAAAGAAGTACCCCTTAAAATTTCCAAAACGCGGAGGGTTACGAGCCCAGCATGTTTTAGCTGAACTTGACCGTTTAACAGCTTCAAAGGCAGTTATTTCAACCGATGTTGGACAACATCAGATGTGGGCTGCGCAATTTTGCAAATCAATCAGAGGGCGTCAGTGGCTCTCCAGTGGGGGTGCAGGAACAATGGGGTACGGATTCCCTGCAGCAATCGGCGCACAGTTGGGAAATCCAAAAGAAGTTGTAATAGCAGTCGTTGGAGACGGTGGATTTCAAATGACGATGTCAGAGCTGGCAACCGCGGCAATTCATAAGCTACCGATTAAAATTCTGATCATCAACAACCGTTATCTCGGAATGGTTCGGCAATGGCAACAACTATTTTTTGATAACCGTGAAAGTGGTGTAGACATGGAAGGGAATCCAGATTTTGTAAAAATAGGTGAAGCATACGGTATCAAAGGTTTTCATCTGCGCCGGGCAGGTGACGTGACCAAGGTCTTAAAAAAAGCATTGGCCTATAATGAAGGGCCTTGCATTATCGAAGCAGAAGTGACCAAGGCAGATAATGTTTTTCCGATGATTCCCGCAGGAGCTCCTGTTAGTGAGATGTTAATTGATGAACCACATGAGACCAGAAAACTGAAAAAACCCGAAGGCAGTACCTAATCAGCAAAAAGCTGGAAAAATGGCTCTTTGATAATAATTAGAAATTCAAATATGTATTTGCTGCTCCGCTAAAGAGCCGATTAAAATTAATCAAAATCAATTATTTATGGAAGAAAAATTCGCCATTAGTATTTACGTTTGCAACAAGCCAGGAGTGCTTGTCAGACTTACGCAAACTTTCGCGCGGCGGGGTTACAACATAGACTCGCTGGTCGTTTCTGCTGCACACAATACCGATTTTTCACGTATTACAGTAGTTGTCCAGGGTGAGCCCAGTACCTACGACCAAATTCTTCGCCAGTTGAATAAATTAGTTGATGTTGTGCATGCTGCCAGTCACGAATCGACTGACGTTGTTGACCGGGAAATGGCATTATTTAAAGTAAATGTGGATACTAAAAAGCGAGCAGAAATCTTTCAGATAGTTGAAGTTTTTCGTGCAAAAACAGTCGATATCACAGATCAGTCACTGGTAATCGAAACAACAGGTGACTCTTCAAAAATTGATGCTCTTGAGAAATTACTGGGGCCAATGGGACTTTCGGAAATGGTACGTTCCGGAAAATTGATCATGAAGCGTGGAATAGCCGAAACTTGATAACCATAACACTTTGTTCTATCCAATTTTTGATAAAGGTCTATCTCTTCATTTTTACTGAAAGGACCTCTACAACTTCTTCAACTGAATATTCTTTTTCAACAATAACTTGAATAGATGACGCTATTCTTTCAAAACACTCTTTTCTACTGGAAGTTTTTCTAAATAATAATCCAACTCTTCTGGCCGGAGCAGGCTTTTTAAATGGGATATACTTTATTGAAGAATTTTGAATTAAATTTTTATAATCAATTGCTGTTTGTGGAATTAGAGTAATACCAATGCCTGTGGAAACCATATGTCTGATTGTTTCCAGACTTGTTCCTTGAAAATCTTTTCTTTCTTTAGTCATGGTTTGAGAGCAAACATCCATAACCTGCCCCCTTAAACAATGACCTTCCTCAAGTAATAATAAAGTTTCATCCTTCAAATCCTCAATTTTGATTAATGATTGTGCAGCAAACCGGTGTTGATAGTTTGCAGCCACATAAAAAGGTTCAGTGTATAGAATTATTTCATCAAGCCCTTTCATTTCTAATGGAACAGCTAAAATTCCAGCATCCAGTATCCCTTTATTCAGTTTTTCCAACATGACATCTGTTTGAACTTCATGTAAAATAATTTCTAATTTAGGATATGCCTCATTTATTGGCTGCACAATCATGGGCAAAAGATAAGGTGCTATTGTTGGGATTAGTCCTATATTGAGTGTTCCACACATCGGATCTGAATATGCTGCAGCCATATTTTCAATGGAAGCCGCGTCAGCCAAAATTGTACGTGCTGTCTTTACAATTTTTCCCCCAATTGGCGTTAAAAAAACATTCCTTGTGTTTCTTTCAACCAGCTTAACACCAAGATGGATTTCTAATTTTTTCAGTTGTCCACTTAAAGTAGGTTGACTTACAAAACATTTTTCGGCAGCTTTTCGAAAATTTTTTAATTCCCCCACTGCTGCAAGATATTCTAAATCTCTCAAATTCATATATTTACTCCATGAAACAATGGTTAAATTACAATATATAGTTTATAGCTATCAATATGATAATAATAAACGATTAGACATATCAACTAAAATATTTAATAATTGTCTGGAGTTCATTTTAAACTCAAGGGGAGTTTTAAAAACAAACCTAGTATTTGAATCTACAAAAAAGGAGAACAGTATGAGTAATTTGAATGGAACAAAAACTCACGAAAACCTCAAAGCGGCATTTGCTGGCGAATCTCAAGCAAATAGACGCTATTTGTATTTTGCAAAAGTTGCTGACATTGAGGGATATCCTGAGATAGCTAGTAATTTTCGAGAAACTGCAGAAGGAGAAACTGGACACGCTCATGGGCATTTAGATTATTTGAAAGAGGTCGGTGATCCCGCAACAGGCTTACCTATTGGAGAGACTCTGGATAACTTAAAAGCGGCAGTAGCTGGTGAAACACATGAATATACAGATATGTATCCCGGCATGGCAAAAACAGCAAGAGAAGACGGTTTTGCTGAAATTGCTGATTGGTTTGAAACACTGGCAAAAGCAGAAAAATCGCATGCAGGTCGATTTCAACAAATGGCAGATAGCGTTTCTTGATCAGTCCATAAAACGCCTCGAATCGAATATTTTTGAGGCGTTTACTGCCTTTTTTCCTAGAAACTCACTTACTAAAACTCATGGAAGAAAATCCATCTAGAATATCTTATTTACCAACAGAAGGTTTAACTTATGACCCCAGTGATTCAAAGTATTGGAATGAGAATGAGTTACAGAAAGAAATTGAGAGAACATTTGAAATTTGCCATGGTTGCAGAATGTGTTTCAAATATTGTGACTCCTTTCCTACACTTTTTAACTTTCTGGATAAACAATATGAAGGTGATGTAAAAAAGATTAAACCACAGGAAACACGAAAGATCATGGATGCGTGTTTTCAGTGTAAATTGTGTGAAGTTCAGTGTCCTTATACTGTTAGGGATGGACATGAATTTAAGCTTGATTTCCCCAAACTGGTACATCGTCATAAAGCAATCCACTCCAGAAAAAAATCCAGAAATTTGCGTGATAAAATTTTAGGAAACCCGGACAAAGCAGCTGGTATGGCTCGCGCGAGTTTCGGAATAGCGAATTTAATGAACCGAGTTGGGGTACATAGATGGTTTATGGAAAAATTGCTGGGCATCCATCGAGAAAAATTGCTGCCTGATTTCAGTTTCTCAACATTTGAAAAATGGGCAACTAAAAAGAAATTGATTCGAAAAAATAACATAGCTGAAACGGTTTTATTTCAAACATGTTATGTTCAGCACAATGAGCCGCAAATTGGAAAAGACACTATAGAAGTGTTGGGAAAAAACAAGGTAGACTGTGCTTGTGTAAAAGGGTTGAAGTGCTGCGGGATGCCTTCATGGGAGCAGGGAGACTTGGAAACATTACGTGCCAATGCAAAACACAATCTAGATATCCTAATGCCGTTTGTGGAAGAGGGCAGCAGAGTCATCGCTATCAACCCAACCTGTGCAATGATGATGAGAAGAGAATACCAGGAACTCTTGGAAGGAGAGGATCGCGAAAGAGCTAAGAAATTGTCTGAAGCAATAAACGACCCTTCAGAATTTTTATGGAACATTCGTAATGAAGACAGGTTTAATAAGGCCACGCATAATATACAAACTGAAGACATCAGCTATCATGCACCTTGCCATTTAAGAGCTCAAGGAATTGGCTTTAAGGGACGTGACTTAATAAAAAAAGTGATAGGATCAAAAATCAAAACTGTCATGGAATGCTGCGGACACGATGGGACTTTTGCCATGAAAGTTGAGAGCTTTGATGCTTCCAAACGAATTGGTCAAAAAGCATTTGATGGGATGAAAAACGGAGAATCTGAAGTTTGGGTTACCGATTGTCCACTGGCAGCGCTGCAATTTAAACAACATGCGGGAGTTAAACCTAAACACCCCATGTCCATCCTTGCAGAGGCTTATCGTTCTGTAGATACAGAAAATCATAAAATTATTAACAACTAACAATTCCTCATAATTACAAGGAGGGTCAGAATGAAAAATGTCAGAAGAGAAGAGATCCTAGACTATGTAACTTACGAAGATCATCGAAATGAAGTTCGTGATAAAATTATGAAAATAAAGGAAGTCCGGAGAATTAATGTTGGTGGTATTTTGTCATTCCTTTTTGAAAACAAAGATACTGTTCTTTATCAAATTCAGGAAATGATGAGGGTGGAACGTATTGTAAAAGAGGAAGATATACTCCATGAAATAAAAACCTATAATGAAATCCTTGGTAAAAACGGAGAGTTTGGATGTACGCTTTTGATAGAAATTGATGATCCTGTAGAAAGAGATTCTAAGCTGACAAAGTGGGTAGATTTACCAATGCATCTTTATCTAAAATTAGAAGATGAAACGCGTATAATGGCAAATTTTGACGAAAGACAAATAAGTGATAGCCGACTGTCTTCCGTTCAGTACATTAAGTTCAATACGAAAGGGGAAGTACCTGTAGCAATTGGTTCAGATCATCCATTATTTGAAGAAGAAACTTCTCTAACATCTGAACAAAAACAGGCACTTTCAGAGGATTTGTAAAAGGACGGTACTGCTCTAGGCACTTCAGTTTGATTGAGACTGAAATTGGCAGAGAAATATTTCTTGAGGATACTTGAGAAGTTTCACATAAAATTTGAAACAAGGTATTTTCGGATTTCTTTTGCTTCTTTAATAAAACCCTCCTCTTTTAACAAGCAGGGTACAGTAATATTCCCTGTCAGATCTTCAAGTTCTTTAGCATAATCAGGATTCAGGCGGATATCCTTAAAGGTAATTTTATCCAGTATTTTTAGCTTAGAAATCGTATGAATTACAATCTGCGAATATTCACAATCTTCATAGAAATATAGTTCCATGATCTGCATCACAACCAGATTTTACAAAAAAAAGGCGGTCCCCGAAGAAACCGCCATCAAAAACAGCAATTTTAAAAATAATTATTCGTTTATTTTTTTACATTCAGCTAAAAGCTCAGAAATTACACGCTCTCCATTTGCCAAAACTGAATATTGAACCAAGCCTTGTTTGTCTACTATAACCGTTGATCGAGTTGTAAATCCTTTATCCTCCAAATAAGTCCCGTAAGAGGCCGCCATAGAGCCTTTAGGATGAAAATCCTGCAAGAGAGGATATGACACTCCTCCAAGGGACTCAGCCCAATTTTTATGTGAATGTTTACTGTCAATACTCACACCCAGCACCTGAGTGTCTGCCTCATTGAATCGGTCTATCATTGATTCAATTTTGGGTATTTCTCTAGTTCAAGTAGGTGTCCAGTCCAGTGGATAAAAAACCAGCATTACGTTTTTTTGTTCCTTGAACTGACTCAAGGAATACTCTCTTCCAAACTGACTGTCTAGTTTGAAATCAGGAGCTTCTGTACCTACTTTAATCATTTATTTCTTTTATGAATTGTAAAAACTATGAAAAAATAGAATCCGAGTTAAAAAACAATGTACAAACTGTCAATAATACTTTTCAGCCTAAAAGTGAACAAAATTTTACCGGCTGAATTATTTATTCAGCTGATCCATTGCTTGTCCGAGTGGTAAAAAAGGTAAAACATTCCCGCCAACTTCTTTGTCAGCAATCACTTTATTTACTTTGGGTAGTATACTTGCCATCGTCTCAAGCAGAATCCGCTCACGTGTTATATCCTTAGACTTTCTGTATTCTTCATAGACCATGTTAAAGCGTTCAGTTTCACCTAAAGCAACCAACACCTTTTCCTTGGCATAAGCCTTAGCTTCGTTGATAATCTGTGCTGCTTCTCCTCTAGACTTTGGAACAAGATTATTTCTGTAACCCTCAGCGTCATTAATCATTTTTTCGCGATCCTCACGAGCACTTACAACATCCTTAAAAGCTTCTTTTACTGCATCTGGAGGATGAACGTCCTGCAATTTCACATTCTCAATCTTTATTCCGGCTTTGTAACTATTAACTGTTTGCTGAAGCATTTGTGCTGTTGTATCTTCAATAATCCCTTTACCGGCAGTCAGTGCTTTGGTGACTGTTGTGTCTCCTATAACCTCTCTCATAGCTGATTCAGCAGCTGATTTCACTGTTTCATCAGGATTAGTCAGACTATAAAGATAATTTTCCAATTCAGAAATTCGATACTGGACTATGAACTGCACATCAATAATATTCTCATCACCGGTCAGCATTAATGACTCTTTTAGGACCCGTCTATACTTCGCAGGAGGTCCAATCTGAATCGTCCTAAATCCTATCTCAAGCCTGCGGACTGATGTAACAGGAGCAATCTGAACAGTTTCGATTGGAGAGGGTAAATGATAATGTGGCCCAGGGCCGACCACGTCCGTAACTTCTCCAAAACGCTTGATCACTGCCTGTTCTTCAGGATCAACTATGAAAATACCTGTTGAAAGCCATATAACAATTGCTAGTATTATAAAGAAAGTCATGCCTCCTTTTTTTGGCAATCCAATCTTAAATTTATCCTGAAGATTGCTGAGCAACTCGTCTATATCCGGTGGTTGCGGTCCTTTTTCCCAAGGCGATTTATTTGGTGGTTTGTTCCAGGTACCCATGATAATCCGTTTAATATAAGATCCAAAAAGATAAAACTTAATGCTATTAGAAACCCCAATAATATACAAGTAATAAAAAAGTTTTCTGCATCAGTCAAATAAATAATTTTAAGTTGCTTTAGCGAAAAAAAATTAGTACATGCTCAATTATTTGCTGGATTACTTATGCGGTCAGAACTTCAACACCACTAGAGGTAACTAGAAGAGTGTGCTCCCACTGGGCAGACAGTGTTCCATCTTTGGTAACAGCAGTCCAGCCATCATCTAAAACTTCACATTCATATCCACCGATGTTGATCATCGGTTCGATAGTAAAAATCATGTTCTCCCGCAAAACCTCACCCATGCCCGGCTCACCATAATGCAACACCTGAGGTGCTTCATGAAACTCGATACCTACTCCGTGTCCGGCAAAATCTCTCACAACGGAAAAATCTTGATTTTCTGCATGTTTCTGAATAGCATGACCAATGTCTCCAAGTTGGTTGTTTGGTCGCACCTGTTCAATCCCAAGATTTAAACATTCACGTGTAACCTCAACCAATTCTCTGGTCCTCTCTGGAACTTCACCAATGATAAACATTCTGCTGGCATCCCCAAAAAATCCAAGATAATCACAAGTTACGTCTACGTTCAAAATATCACCGTTTTGCAATGCATGATTATTTGGTATGCCGTGGCAGATAACTTCATTCAGTGATGTGCAAATACTTTTAGGGAAAGGAATCCCATCCCTACCCTGTCCACGACCATAATTAAGCGGAGCCGGAACAGCTCCTCTAGATAAAGTTTCTCGATGAACCCATTCATCAATTTCGTTGGTCGTTACTCCCACCCTGATCCGTTCCTCAACCATGTCCAATAAATCCTTCGTCATTTGACAGCTTTTACGTA
>SHAT01000042.1 GCA_004213175.1 Pseudomonadota bacterium
AGTTATTGAATGGGATTCTGATTCAGTCTGCACTTCTTCACTGACTTCTTTCAGAACTGTACTGCCTTTTTTCTTCGTTTGTTTCTTTTTTGAGGTTTTGGATTTCAAGGCACTTAACTGATCTGCATTACTCCCCAATAGCTGAACAATTGCCATTTCAGAGTTATCACCAAGTCTATTTTTCCCTAATTTAATTATCCTAGAATAGCCACCTTGGCGTTCCTTATAACGATCTGCCAAATCTTCAAAGAGTTGTGACATTGCTTCTTTACTTTTTACGAAACGCAGTGCCTGACGCCTTGCATTGAGATCACCCTTCTTGCCCCAGGTTATCATTTTTTCGAGTGGTTTGCGGATTGCTTTTGCTCTCGCTAGTGTACATGTTATTTGACCGTTTTCCAGAATTGACGTAACCATGTTACGAACCATCGCTCGGCGATGTGCCGTAGTTACTCCTAAACGGTTTCCAGCTTTTAAATGTCGCATCTTAAATTTATTCCCAAATTATGAGTCGTGAGGATTGTTCATCGGATCAAAATTATCCAAGCTAGTTCCAAGCGACAATCCCATATCTGTAAGGATTACTTTAATTTCATTAAGGGACTTCCGTCCAAAATTCTTTGTTTTGAGCATTTCTGGTTCACTCTTCTGGACAAGGTCACCAATTGTTTCGATTTTTGCATTCTGCAGGCAGTTGATGGAGCGAACTGACAACTCAAGCTCGCTTACACTTCGGTACAAATTTTCATTCAAAGGTTCGGCTTCTTCTTCAACCTCAGGCTCATCTTTTATTTTGCTTTCATCAAAGTTGATAAACACATCCATGTGCTCCTTAATGATCTTTGCCGCGTAGGCTAAACTGTCAGTGGGTTTTACTGAACCATTTGTCCACAATTCAAAATTTAAGCTGTCATAGTCGGTCTTTTTGTCAACGCGGGAATTCTCTACATCATAGTTGATACGAGTAACAGGAGAATGGTTTGAATCAAGATAGATTGTACCCACCGGCAATTCCTCCAACTGATTCTCTTCTGAAGTTACATAACCTTTGTTGAAACGAGAATACAAGGTCATACTAATAGTCGCACCTTTTTGTAAAGTTGCTAAAATCAGATCCGGATTCAATATCTCTGCTTTCCCAAAAGTTGAAATGTCACCTGCTTTTATAGCACCGGGTCCTTCTCCAATGAGCTCAAGTTCAACAACTTCATCTACGAATTGTTCAATTTGCAGTTCCTTGATATTAAGTATGACTTGAACCATGTCCTCAACAATACCCGGGATGTTACTAAATTCATGAGTGACACCGTCAATCTGCACAGCAAAAATATTAGATCCACGAATTGAAGAAAGGAGTACACGTCTTAAAGAATGACCAATCGTCATTCCAAAGCCAGGCTCCAAAGGATCAATTGTAAATTTCCCATAATCTGCTTTTAAGCTGTCCTTCTCAAATTTCAGTTTAGTGGGTTTTGCAATTGACATCCAGTTTTTCGCAAAGAAGGGATTTTCTTCAGTATCACCTTCTTCAACCACTGTATCCATGTTTGCATCAGCGGTAAGATTTTCTTTTGAGGCAACAGTTCCTGCTTCCTTAACCTCTGTTTCTATTGTTTCATTTATTTCAGACATCTGCATTCCAGTATAGTTTTCTGGTGTTTATCAACTAAATAGACAAAACTTTTGAAGAGGAGTTTCCATCCACATAGTTTTGTAATTTATGACAATTTATCAGATCCGACGTTGCTTTGGAGGTCGGCATCCGTTATGAGGAACCGGTGTGATATCGTTGATTGACGTGATACGCATGTCTTCGATTGCTGAGATTGCACGAAGTGCTGATTCACGACCCGAACCCGGTCCTTTGACAAAAACATCGACACTTTTCATGCCACTTTCTACTGCCTTTTTGAGAGCATCATCTGCAGCGACTCTGGCCGCAAACGGCGTGCTCTTTCGTGATCCTTTAAAACCATGGGCACCTGTACTCGACCAGCCGATTACGTTACCCTGATTATCAGTGATAGTCACGATTGTATTATTAAAAGTTGCCTTGATATATACACGGCCCTGTTCAACTATTCTTTTCTCTTTTTTCTTTTTTGCTTGCGCCATCAGATATGGATCACTTCAGTGTTTAGTATAAATTATTTTTTCTTGCTAACTGCTAATCTTCTAGGACCTTTTCTAGTCCTTGCATTGGTCTTAGTCCGTTGGCCTCTCACCGGCATATGTTTACGATGCCGCAATCCACGGTAGTTACCTAAATCCATTAGGCGTTTTATGTTCAAACTAATATCTCGTCGAAGGTCTCCCTCAACCTGGTATTCTTTCTCAATAATTGTACGAATCTGATTTACCTGATCGTCACTTAGATCACGTACCCTCAGATTCTTATCAATCTTCGCTTTGCCCAAAATGTCATTCGAAACCTTCCTACCTACACCATAGATGTAAGTCAGCCCAATTTCCACTCTTTTAGCATTTGGTAGATCAATGCCGGAAATTCTTGCCATCCAGTTCCTCCTTATCCTTGACGCTGTTTATGTTTTGGATTCTCACAGATTACCCGCAAGACCCCTTTTCTTTTTATTATCCTGCACTTATCGCAGATTCTTCTTATAGACGAACGTACTTTCATGATAATATTTTGGTCGATTTATAATCGCATTGTACCCGGCTTTAACTGGCGCCGCTTTGTTTTTTTCATAAAACCGTCATAGTTTTGATTTAACAGGAAGGCTTCAATTTGATTAACCAGATCCAGCCCTACGCCTACGACAATTAAAAGCGCTGTCCCCCCAAAGTAGAAGGGGATGTCAAAAAGGTCAAAGAGAATATACGGGAAAAGACAGACAATTGACAAATAAGTTGCTCCACCAAAAGTTAAACGTGAAAGTACTAAATTCACATATTCAGCCGTTTTCTTACCAGGGCGTATCCCTGGGATGTATCCTCCGTGTTTCTTCATTTCCTCTGAAATTTTGACTGGGTTAAATGTGATAGCTGTATAAAAGAAAGCAAAGAAAAAAATCATTATGGCAAACAATAAATTATATAACATCCTTCCTGGTAGCAACTGACTATTTACTGCCTGTACCCATGGTATTGCAATAAAACCTGTGATAGTCGCCGGAAAAGCCAGTATCGATGATGCAAAAATAGGTGGTATCACCCCTGCTGTGTTAATTTTCAGGGGCAAATGTGAAGACTGTCCTCCAAACATCCGGTTACCCTGCATTCGTTTTGCGTATTGTACAGGAATCTTCCTGTATGCAGTTTCCGCAAAAATAACCAGGAATATTACCACCACCATCAATACCACTACTATTACCAGTACCAGCGGTGACAATACATTATCCTGAACAAGACGTATGGAATTAATAATCGCTCCCGGAATACCTACTACAATACCTGCAAATATCAATAAAGAGATCCCATTTCCAATTCCACGTTCACTAATCTGCTCACCTACCCACATCAAAAACGCAGTCCCTGCAGTCAAAGTTATGACAGCCACTGCCCTAAAGGCCCAAGGACTTAAGGTTGAAATTACGATAGGCTGTCCATTTGGGGCAGCCATGCTCTCGAGACCTACCGCAATTGCAAAGCCCTGCACAACGCTGAGAACTATTGTTCCGTATCTCGTATAACCGGTAATTTTCCTTCGCCCCGCATCTCCCTCTTTTGATAATCTTTCGAGGTATGGAAATACTGCCGTCAATAACTGAATAATTATTGAAGCACTGATATAAGGCATAACACCCAACGCAAAAACCGTTAAACTTGCCAGCGCTCCTCCCGTGAACATATCAAAGAAACGCAAAATCGATCCTTGTTGTGCCTCAAAAAATGCCGTCAGTGCTGCCCCGTCAATTCCAGGCGTCGGGATATGTGCACCCAGACGGAAAATGAAAAGCATAAAAAGAGTGAAGAAAATGCGTTGCCTTAGTTCTTCAATCCGAAAAATGTTCTGAATAATGTTTAGCATCAAAGACGACCCGAACCTATCGTAACTACCTCTCCTCCGGCTTTTTTAACTGCATCTGCTGCACTATCACTAACCATATCTACTTCAATAGTTATTTTTTTACTCAAGCTACCATTACCTAAAAGTTTTACCGGCTTGTCTGCTTGTTTTATAAAACCTAATTCTCTTAGTTTGTTTTTATCAATACTACTGCCTGTTTCTACCTTGGCTGATTCTTCAAGTTTTTGCAGATTAATAAGTTGAGCATATACTTTATTTGGACTTGTAAAGCCAAACTTTGGTAGTCTTCGATTAAGAGGAGTTTGTCCTCCCTCAAAACCCCTTTTCTGTTTATAACCAGAACGCGATTTCGCCCCATTTTGTCCACGCCCACAATTCTTTCCACATCCGCTTCCAGGACCTCTTCCCACCCGCTTACGTGGTTTGTCTTTAGTTGATTCTAAATCGTGAAGATGCATTTTTATACCTATTTCATTTAGACAACTGTCTCAATCTGGACAAGATGATTAACTTTACTTATCATACCTCGTACTTCAGGCGTATTCTCCAGTACAGAGAAACTGTTTACTTTTCTCAATCCTAACCCATTCAGACAAGCTATTTGTTTTTTTTTCGCACCTATCCTACTCCGGATCTGTATTACTTTTAATTTCATGCTCATGCTCAGTTTTGGCTCAAATAATTAATGTCTTTGCCTCTGGCTCTTGCAATCCATTCGTTACTTCTGAGATTGTACAAACCCTCAAGAGTTGAACGCACTAGATTGTTTGGGTTCCTCGAGCCTAAACATTTTACACTTATGTCCATAACCCCTGCGGCTTCCATGACTGCTCTAACTGCTCCTGCAGCAATGATCCCATGACCCTTTTCTGCAGGTTTCATTAAAACCTTCCCAGAACCAAATCTGCCTACTGCCATATGTGGAATTGATGTGCCTACCACGTTAATTTTCTTCATTCTCGCTGAAGCCTGCTCGACTGCTTTCCGAATCGCTTCCACAACTTCGTTAGCCTTTCCGAGGCCCAAGCCAACTTGTCCGCGACCATCTCCAACAACAATCAAGGCACTAAAGCTAAAACGGCGCCCTCCCTTCACGACTTTTGCAACTCGGTTTACTCTAATTACTTTTTCAATTAACTCGTTCTTTTCTGAATTTTTTTCTGCCACTATTTTACCATTTATTCATCTTTACAAAATTTCAGAACTTTAAGCCAGCTTCCCTAGCACCTTCTGCTAAGGCCTGTACTCGTCCGTGATAAACAAAACCACCGCGGTCAAAGACAACCGACGAAATTGATTTTTCTAAAAGTTTTTTAGCTACGTCTGCACCAACTGCTTTGGCTGCATCTTTGTTTCCTGTATAGTTCTTTTTCAACGATTTTTTGATCAATACTGTTGAAGAGGAAGCAACTGTCCTACCTGCAAGATCGTCAACAGCCTGCACATAAATGTGCATTGCAGATCTAAAAACTGCCAGTCTTGGACGGAGATCAGTCCCAGAAACTTTTTTCCTAAGACGTCTATGTCTAGTTTGTCTGCTATTTAAACGTTTTTCTGCATTACCCATATTATATTGCAACTTATGTATTATGTTTTACCGCTTTTACCAGCTTTCCGTTTAATTTTTTCACCTTCAAACAAAATGCCTTTTCCTTTGTAGGGTTCAGGCGGCCTGAACTTTTGTATCTCTGCACTAACTTGTCCTAGAAGTTGTTTGTTTGAACTTTCTAGCACAATTTTGGTGTTAGCATCAACCTTGGCTTTTATGCCTTCAGGTAAAGTGTATTTTATAGGATGTGAAAAACCTAAATTCAGCTCTAAAATTTTTTGACTAACTGAGGCTCTATACCCTACGCCAACAAGGTTTAGTTTTTTTTGAAATCCCTCAGTAACGCCATGAATCATGTTTGTAATCAAAGCCCATGTTGTTCCAAGCATGGGTGTTATCGGACCTTTCAACTCGGAAGGACTAACATAGATGTTTTCATCATCTATTTTTAATTCTATCGCAGGATGAGCTACTAGTTCCAACTCCCCCTTAGGTCCCTTTACTGAAAGTTGACGCCCCATAAAGGAAACCTCAACTCCCTGAGCTAGTTTGATGGGTCTTTTACCAATTCTTGACATTCTTTATTCTCTTTGATTCTTGACTAACAGACTACACAAAGCACTTCGCCTCCGATATTGTCATTTCGGCATTGTCTATCGCTCATAATCCCTTTTGAAGTAGAAAGGATCGAAATTCCCTGCCCATTTAAAACAGGTTTACTATCTTTACCTTTTGTGTAGAGTCTTAGTCCAGGTTTGCTGATACGTTTAATTTCACGGATTACCGGCAAATCATCAACATACTTTAACCATATACGGAGTTGAGGAAATTTACCTTTTTCATCTAACTCCCAGTTCGTAATAAAACCTTCATCTTTCAAAACTTTGACTATACTCAGTTTCATTTTTGAAGATAACAATTCCAGACTATCTTTATTCCTCATATTCGCATTACGAATACGTGTTAACAAATCCGCAACTGGGTCACTCATTGACATAATTCCACTTTTATTTATAATTTTTTTTAATTATTACCAACTTGCCTTTATTACTCCGGGAAGGAGTCCTTCGTTAGCATTTTTGCGAAAACAGATCCTGCACATTCCGAACTTTCTCAAATAACCACGAGGTCTTCCACAATACCCACATCTGCTGTATTGTCGTACTTTATATTTTTGCTTACGCTCACTTTTAGCGATCATTGATTTTTTTGCCATTAGAACTATTTTCTAAAAGGGAATCCTAGGTCCTGCAACATTGCAAGACTCTCTTCATCATTAGGTGCAGTGGTAACGATGGAAATATTCATTCCACGAACATGATCCACATCATCAAATTCAATCTCCGGAAAAATCAACTGTTCCTTAATACCTATGGTGTAGTTACCCGCTCCATCAAATGCTTTAGGAGAAATCCCCCGAAAATCTCGAATACGAGGCATGGCGACGTGAAGAAGTTTGTCTAGAAAATTCCACATTTGCTGGTTACGTAAGGTAACCATGCAACCGATAGGCATACCTTCACGTAGTTTGAATCCTGCAATGGACTTTTTCGCCCTTGTAATTACAGGTTTTTGGCCAGCAATCAAAGCCAACTGTTTACTGGCTGATTCAACTACTTTTGGATTCTGCACAGCTTCACCAAGACCCATGTTTATGGTAACTTTCTTGATAGCCGGGACCTGATGTCTATTTTTGTAATTAAACTTTTTTTGAAGTTGAGGTACTGCATCAGAATTGTATGTATGCAACAAGTGATTTTCTACCATTATCCTATTACCTCTCCTGATTTTGCACATACTCGATTTTTCACACCTGCATCACTGGTTTGAATTTTAACCCGTACGCCTCTGTTCAGAGTAGGATTAAATAGCTGAACGTTAGAATAATGGACAGGTGCTTCAGCTTTCACCAATCCTCCCTGTTGATTTGCTGCATTTGGTTTAGTGTGACGTGTTACCATATTCAAACCTTCAATTAGCAGACGTTCACGTTTCCAATCAACCGTTATTACACGTCCCGTGCGTCCTTTTTCCTTCCCGGAAATAACCATCACGGTGTCTTCTCGTCGGATAGTGGGTCTTCTTTTTTTTCGCTGGTTAGTTTTCATTCTCAAACTCTACAATACTTCTGGGGCAAGTGAGAGGATTCGCATAAATTTAGCATTGCGCAATTCTCTTGCTACAGGACCGAAAATACGTGTCCCCACAGGCTCACGTTTAGAGTCAATTACAACTGCAGAATTTTCATCAAATTTGATGTAACTGCCGTCTGTTCGACGAAATTCTTTTTTTGTACGAACTACTACAGCTCTGACGACGTCACCTGATTTTACCTTTGAATGAGGAAGACAATCCTTAATGGATGCAACAATAACATCGCCTATCCGTGCATAACGCCTTTTTGAGCCCCCAAGAACTTTGATGCACATCAATTTTTTTGCTCCAGAGTTGTCAGCAACCCCTAGAATGCTTTGTGTTTGTATCATTGAGCCCGTTTATATAATCTGAATCGTTTACGCTTACTCAAGGGTCTGCACTCAGCAATTTGAACTAAATCACCAATTTGGCAATCGTTATTCTCATCATGAGCAACGTATTTTTTTGAACGTTTGATAGTCTTCTTGTATATAGGATGTTTGATCTTCCTTTCAATCTTAACCACAATCGACTTGTCCATATTGTTACTTACAACAATTCCACTCTGCAACTTCAGTTTGCTCATTTTAACCTTCTAATAGTGATTGTTGTGTGTGTATTTCAGTCAGAACTGTGTTCAAGCGGGCTATATTACGCCTTGTTTTTTTAATCATTACAACGTCAGCTAACTGACTTGAAACATGACCACATCGCAGTCGAAGATATTCTTCTTTAAGATCTTTCATTTTTGCTTCAAGTTCATTGACTGGAAGAGCTCGTAATTCAGAAGCCTTCATAATACAGCAGCTCTTTTAAGGATTTTTGTTTTTACGGACAATTTGTATCCAGCCAAGCGTAAGGCTTCATATGCAACTACTTCTGGAACACCATCAATTTCATAAAGAACTCGTCCCGGATGTATTGTTGCAACCCAAGTATCAACAGCACCTTTCCCTTTTCCCATCCTCGTCTCGGCAGGTCGCTTAGTTATAGGTTTATCAGGAAAAACTCTAATCCAAGTTTTTCCTCCACGTTTTAATGTCCTCGTAATTACTCGTCGTGCCGCTTCAATCTGTCTCGTAGTAATATACCCTCGACCTACTGCCTGTAGGCCTATTGAACCGAAATTAATTTCATTCCCAGATTGAGCGTTTCCTTGCATTCTACCACGCATCTGTTTACGAAATTTTGACTTTTTAGGCATTAACATTGTTATAACTCTCTAACTTTGTGAACGTCTCCCGCGAGATTTGCCATAATCTTCCCCACGATATACCCATACCTTAACACCAATAATTCCATAGGTTGTGTTTGCTTCAGCGACGCCGTAATCAATGTCGACTCGTAATGTATGCAACCTTACCTGCCCTTCACGAACCCACTCTGAGCGAGCTATCTCTGCACCGTTCAAGCGTCCACCAACCATGACTTTGCAACCGGCAATATTCATACGCATTGCTGCCTGTATTGAGCGTTTAACTGCTCGTCTGTACGCAATTCTTCTTTCAAGCTGACTGGCAATGTTTTCTGCTATTAACGTCGCATCAATTTCTGGACGCTTGATCTCCTTAATATTTATTACCACATCATGGGGATTTAGTTTGCTAAGCTCATTCTTTAAGCGCTCAACTTCATCTCCTTTACGTCCAATGATTATTCCAGGACGGGCAGAAAAAATATTTACCTTGGTTTTTTTGGCTGTACGCTCTACTTCAATTTTCGAGATTGCTGCATGCTTGAGACGAGCTTTTACAAACTTTTGAATATCCAAATCCTGTTTCAGATGACTTGCATAATCTTTCCCTGCAAACCACTTGGAGTTCCATGTCCTGGAAATACCAAGTCTCAAACCAATTGGATTTACTTTTTGACCCACAATATTCCTTGAAATAAGCGTATTCCTTTTTCAAGCAAAGGAATTAAATGATTAAAATTTTATTCTCCGATTTCCAGCGTTATATGGCTGGAACGTTTTTTAATACCTGATGCGCGCCCCATTGCTCTCGGTCGGAAGCGTTTTAGTGCACGCGCCTCATCAACATATGCAGTGATAATCCTGAATTTATCTACATCCGCTTCAGGATCTTGTCTATCTGCGTTTGCAATTGCAGATTGTAACACTTTCATCACAGGCTCTGCAGATCTGTTTCGTAAGGTGCTCAATTGAGCCATAGCACGAACCACATTTTTACCTCTGATCAAATCTATAACTAAGCGTGCTTTCCTTGGTGCCACTCTTATGTTCTTTGCTGTTGCTTGAGCAGTCATTAGTTTTTTACTCTTTTATCGTTTTTTCCTACATGTCCACGATATGTCCGTGTAGGGGCGAATTCACCCAATTTATAACCAACCATTTCTTCTGTAATAAAAACAGGAATAAATTTGTTGCCATTATGAACTGCGATGTTTGTCCCAATAAAATCAGGTAAAATAACCGATCGTCGTGACCATGTTTTAATCAAGCGTCTATCGTTGTTGGCTTTAGCAACGGCTATTTTTTTCTCTAGATGGGCATCAACAAATGGCCCTTTTCTTAACGATCTTGGCACTGTTTATTTCCTCTTCAAAATATATTTGTCAGTATCTTTACGTTTTCTGGTCTTGGCTCCTTTTGTGGGTTTACCCCATGGAGTGACAGGATGTCGACCTCCGGATGTTTTCCCCTCACCACCGCCATGCGGATGATCAATCGGGTTCATAACAACACCACGTACTGTAGGTCTCCGTCCTAGCCAACGATTACGGCCTGCTTTTCCTTTTTTAATATTCAAATGCTCTGAATTGCCAACGGTACCTACTGTTGCCATACACTCAATTCTTACTTTTCTAATTTCACCAGAACGAAGTTTGAGTTGTGCATAGTTTTCACTTTTTGCCATCAACTGAATCGCCGCACCAGCACTTCGTCCCAATTGAGCACCTTTCCCCGGACGTAATTCAATACAGTGGAGCAAAGTTCCTACTGGTATATTTTTCAAAGGCAGGGCATTACCGGGTTTGATATCGACATTTTCTCCTGAAAGAACAACATCTCCTACTTTCGAACCGGAAGGAGTCAAGATGTAACGTTTTTCACCATCAACATAATGCAGTAAACTTATTCTTGCACTGCGATTTGGATCATATTCAACACTGACTACTTTTGCTGGAACTTCTGTTTTGTTGCGTGAAAAATCAATAATTCTATAACGGCGTTTGTGTCCACCACCACGATGTCTGACTGTAATTCTCCCATTATTGTTACGTCCACCTTTTTTATTTAATGGCACCAACAGACTTTTTTCCGGTGTAGAAGTTGTGATTTCTTCAAAAACAAAACCACTCATTCCCCGTCTTCCTGGAGAGGTAGGTTTGTGAAACTTTATTCCCATAATTCTATTTGTATAGTTTAAGCGCCTTCAAAAAATTCAATAGTTTCGCCTGCCTTAAGCCTAACAAGGGCTTTCTTCCAATTGGACTTTCGTCCCTCATGACGTCCGAGTCGCTTTTTCTTACCACGCACATTCATGGTTCTGACACTTAGCACTGAAACTTTAAATGATTTTTCAACGCTTTCTTTAATCTGTATCTTATTTGCTCTTGGGTCAACCGAAAAGGCAAACTGGTTCACTTCTTCTTTCAGAGACAAAGTCTTTTCGGACATTCTAGGAGCCTTGATTACATCATAAATGTTCATCTTATTAACCTTTCCTTATATGCTTCGAGGGCTTCTTTTAGAAAAATCACTTTATTGTGTTTCATCATTTCATAAACGCTCAGGCTACGATAACTAAGTACGTGTAGACCCTGCATATTTCTCGAAGCAAGGCGCAAGTTGTCAGAAATTTCATTTGTAACAATAAGCACCTTTTCAGGAAGTTTTAATTTACTCAGCAATTCTTTTAAGTTTCTGGTTTTATTATCTACCAGGTCTAGGCTTTCAAGCACCATTATACCATCATGGCGAAATTTTTCTGCAAAAACAGATCGGGCTGCCAAACGCCGTGTTTTTTTATTCAATCGGAATGCGTGGCTGCGCGGCTGTGGACCGAAGATTGTTCCACCGTGGCGACGAATTGGTGATTTTGCACTACCTGCTCTAGAGCTGCCTGTACCTTTTTGCCGGTAGAGTTTGCGTGTACTGTAGGCCACTTTGGAACGATTTTTCGTTGAGTGTGTTCCTTGTTGATTTGATGAGAGAAACTGGCGAACCACTTCCGAAACAGCTTTTCGATGGTATGGCGTCTCTATAATTGAATCATCAATCACTATTTCACTCACCGCTTTATTCCCTGTATCAAATGCTTTTAATGTTGCCATGATTATATTTGTCTCTTTAAGTCTTTATCCTTCTTGCTTGATGGCAATGTCTACCCCAGCAGAAATATCAAGTCTCATCAAAGCATCCATTGTCTGTGGAGTTGTTTCAAGAATATAGAGGAGCCTTTTGTGAGTACGCATTTCGAATTGTTCTCTAGACTTTTTATCAACGTGCGGAGAACGTAAAACAGTATAGCGATTCTTCCTCGTTGGTAGAGGAATCGGACCAACAATTTCAGCACCTGTCCTCCTAACCGTATGAATAATTTCGCCGATTGTTTTGTCGAGTAATTTATCATCGTACCCTTTAAAACGAACTTTTATTTTTTGTTCCATTTAACCGCCAGACTCTTTCTTTATTCGATAACTTCGGAAACGACACCTGAACCAATGGTTCTTCCACCCTCCCGAATAGCAAAACGCACTTCTTTTTCCATTGCTATGGGACTGATTAACTCAATCGTGACTTCCACATTATCACCAGGCATCACCATTTCAACTCCGTCTGCTAAGGTAACTACTCCAGTCACATCAGTTGTGCGAAAATAAAACTGCGGACGATAGTTAGTGAAAAACGGAGTGTGCCTTCCACCTTCATCTTTATCAAGGACATAAACTTGACCTTTGAATTTTGTGTGAGGTGTAATCGAACCTGGCTTACAAATTACCTGTCCACGCTCAATATCCTCCCGCTTGACACCCCTCAATAAAATACCGACATTGTCTCCAGCTTGACCCTGATCAAGTGATTTGCGGAACATTTCCACACCGGTAACGGTAGTAGTTTGAGTATCACGAATTCCCGAAATCTCAATTTCCTCTCCAACTTTTACAATCCCACGCTCAATCTGGCCGGTAGCAACTGTACCACGACCGGAAATTGTAAATACGTCCTCAACTGACATCAGAAAGTCTTTGTCTAGATCACGCGTTGGCTCAGGGATGAAGCTGTCAACCGCATCCATTAACTCTTTAATAGGTGCATAAGCCGTGTCATTGGAATCCCCTGAAGAGCTTTCCATAACCGCTAGAGCAGAACCTTTAATAATTGGCGTTTCGTCTCCGGGGAAATCATAAGAATCGAGCAGTTCACGAACTTCCATTTCAACTAGCTCGAGCAATTCCGAATCATCCACCTGATCAACTTTATTTAGGAATACGACCAGATGTGGAACATTTACCTGACGAGCAAGCAGAATATGCTCACGTGTCTGAGGCATTGGTCCGTCTGCTGCTGAAACAACAAGTATAGCTCCGTCCATTTGGGCCGCTCCTGTGATCATGTTTTTAACATAATCAGCGTGTCCCGGACAATCCACGTGCGCGTAGTGACGGTTTGCTGTCTGATATTCGATGTGTGAGGTCGCAATAGTGATCCCACGTTCTTTTTCTTCTGGAGCACCGTCAATCTCCTCAAAGCCTTTTGCGTCAGCTAACCCGTCCATGCTCAGGACTTTAGTGATTGCTGCTGTCAAGGTTGTTTTTCCGTGATCAACGTGGCCTATTGTACCAACGTTCACATGTGGTTTTGAGCGTTCAAATTTTTCTCTTGCCATCTCGTCTCCTGTTTCTTTTCCTGTTTTGACTAATTAATAAATTACGCTCTGCCTGAGCTGGCCGACTCTCCTGTGAGTGCCTTCCTTGTTGCTTCAGTCACGGATGTGTAGTGACTGAAATGCATTGTAAATGATGCCCGCCCCTGTGTGAGCGAACGTAACCGGGTGGAGTAGCCGAACATCTCGGCCAGCGGAACTTCCGCAGAAATAACCTGAACCCCACCCTGCTCATCCATTCCGCGTATGCGTCCGTGACGAGCGTTCAGGTCTCCAACCACTTCACCAGTGAATGCCACTGGTGCAACAACTTCTATCTTCATTGAAGGCTCTACTAGTATAGGTTTCGCCTTCTGAAGTCCTGCACGGATGACATTGATACCGGCAATCGAGAATGCCACCTCTGTGGATAGTTCTTCCAAATAATCTGCTGAAACCAAGGTCGCTTTCAGGTCAATCACCGCAAATCCAGCAAGTACACCGTTGCTCAATGCCCCCCGAATTCCATGCTCGACCGCTTCTGCTAGGATTTCGGGCAACTGGGCTGCAGATAATTTGTTTTCAAACTCAAATCCACCTCCTGCCTCTATAGGCTCCAAGCTGATCTTGCAATATGCAAATTGTTCTTTACCGTCAAGCGGTTGCTCAAATTTAGTGTCTGATTCAGCGGCTTGTGTAATCGTTTCGCGATATGCAACACGAGGTGTCCCTGCCTTGCAATCTACTCTATACTCCCGCTGAAGTCGGTCTACCATTACTTCCAAATGAAGCTCACCCATTCCGGAAATAATGTTCTGTCCTGTCTCAGTATCAATCCTGCTTCGGAAAGAAGGATCTTCCTGCATCAACCGCTGCAGTGCTTCTTCTAATTTTTCCTGGTCAGTTTTTGTCTTTGGCTCAATAGCCTGATCAATTACCGGTTCCGGAAACTGCGTGCTTTCCAAAACAATTGGATGATCCTTCGGACAGAGTGTATCCCCAGTGATCAACTCCATCCCTACGACTGCTCCTATGTCTCCTGCTTGGATTGAAGTGACATCTTCGCGCTTATTAGCATGCAATTTTACCAGGTTTCCAATCCGCTGATATTTTCGTTTGCGTGGATTGTATACTGACTTTCCTGTTTCAAAAATGCCTGCGTAAACACGAACAAATGTCATCTGCCCTGCAAAAGGATCGCTAGCGACTTTGAATGCAAGTGCGCACAGAGGCTCTGACACAGAGGCATCCCTGCTGACCAATTTTTTTGTTACCGGATGATCACCTTCTACAGGTGGAATATCAAGCGGAGATGGGAGGTAATGAACTACCGCATCTAGCAGTTGTTGTACACCCTTATTCTTAAATGAACTCCCGCACAGAACCGGGGTTATCTGACTACTCAAGGTTGCTTTCCGCAATACCCTAACGACCTCTTCCTGACTTACTTCCTCTTCTTCTACAATCTTTTCCAGCAATTCATCATCGTAAAGTGACAAATGCTCTAGCAATTGCCGTCGCCAATCTTGAGCCTGTTCTATAAGATCATCAGTTAAATTATTACTTTCGTATTCTGCCCCGTATGCCTCATCTTTGAAGCGGTGTTCCTGCATCGAAACCAAGTCTACTACACCTTCAAATTGATCTTCAGCGCCGATTGGAATTTGTATCGCAACCGGATTTGCAGAAAGTTGTTCCTCAATCGAGATGAGTACTTTCTCAAAATCTGCGCCAATACGATCCATTTTGTTTACAAAAGCAACACAAGGAACGTCGTAGCGTCTTGCCTGCTGCCAGACTGTCTCAGATTGCGGTTGTACTCCTGCAACCGCACAAAGCACCATCACTGAACCGTCAAGTACCCGAAGAGAGCGCTCGACCTCAGCAGTAAAATCGACATGTCCCGGAGTGTCTATAATGTTCAGCGAATATTTTTGCTGATCACTCTCCCAGTTGCAGGTCGTTGCCGCTGAAGTAATTGTAATTCCGCGTTCCTGTTCCTGCTCCATCCAGTCCATGGTGGCTGAACCGTCATTTACTTCACCGATCTTATGTATACGCCCTGTATAATAAAGGATACGTTCGGTGGTCGTGGTTTTACCTGCATCAATATGTGCCATGATGCCGATATTACGCCGCTGCTTAAGAGGAACTGTTTTGGCCACGTTGGTCTCTAATCTCTGGAACGCTTATTCTTTTCAGCAGAAACCTGTTCTTTACCAACGGTAATGTGCAAAAGCTTTATTAGCCTCAGCCATCTTATGCGTGTCTTCTTTCTTTTTAATCGCGCTGCCACGGCTGTTTGACGCATCTAAAAATTCGTCCGCCAATTTAGCACGCATAGACAAGCCACTGCGAGAATTTGCATTTTCAATCAACCAGCGTATTGCCAGCGACTGGCTCCTACTGTGACGAACTTCCATCGGTACTTGATAGGTTGAACCACCTACACGTCGTGACTTTACCTCAACTGAAGGCATCACGTTTTCAATGGCGGATTTAAAAATTTCAAGGGAAGTCAATTCTGATTCGCGTTCAGCAATCGCATCCAATGCACCATAAAAAATATTTTCTGCAATACTTTTCTTGCCGTGTTTCATTAACGAATTAATAAACTTGCTTACCAAGAGGTCTTTATACTTAGGGTCGGGTAAAATAGATCTTTTTTGAGGGGCTCTTCGTCTGGGCATATCGTTTTTTACTAATCCTTTTTGACCCCGTACTTAGAGCGCGACTGCTTGCGTTCCGTTACTCCCACTGTATCAAGTGCACCTCGAACTACATGGTACCTTACACCCGGCAAGTCCTTGATCCTTCCTCCGCGAATCAGCACCACTGAATGTTCTTGAAGGTTGTGTCCAATCCCAGGGATATAGCTTGTTACCTCGATCCCATTAGTTAAACGTACCCGCGCAACTTTACGCAATGCAGAGTTAGGTTTCTTTGGAGTTGAAGTGTAAACTCTCACACATACGCCACGACGTTGCGGGCATGCCTGCAATGCAGGCGTATCCCTTTTGGCTATTTTGCTTTTGCGCCCCTTGCGGACCAACTGACTTAATGTCGGCATAGTAAATAGTACTTTCCTCTTTTTTCTTGAAGCAAGATATGAATAATCAATCCGCCAATCTAACATTGATTTAAAATTTCGTCAACACCTAAATTCAAAAACTTTAAAAAAACCTCACCTTGTTTTTTTTTTGCTTTTTCATTCTGCGAAAAAAGCCATTTTCACTATAGTTAGTTTAGCAACAAAACTTTGTATTGCATCATTAATAATTTTCCTTAAAATAGCACTGAATTAGTACGAATTAAACATTTTTATGCAAATGACATGACAGTATATTCCTTCAGCAATAAGCTGATACAAGAAAAGAGTCCTTACCTTCTTCAGCACGCCCATAATCCGGTTGATTGGCATCCATGGGGTAAAGAAGCTTTTCAAAAAGCTGCAGAAGAAGATAAGCTGCTGTTGGTAAGCATCGGATATGCAACTTGTCACTGGTGTCACGTTATGGAACGAGAATCATTTGAGGATCAGGAATTGGCAGCATTTCTGAACGCTCATTTCGTGCCCGTAAAGGTAGACCGCGAGGAGCGTCCGGATGTTGACAAAATACACATGGACGCACTTCACGCTTTGGGTCAGCAGGGAGGATGGCCACTGAATATGTTTGTAACTCCGGAAGGCAAACCGGTTTCAGGAGGTACATATTTTCCCCCGCGTACCATGTATGGACGAAAATCTTTCAGGGAAATCCTGGAAAACCTTGCCTTAATTTGGAAGGATGATCGAAAAAAAATATATTCGATCGCTAATGAGCTCACTTCTCATTTAAAGAAAAAAGCTGTCCCTACTGTTGCAGGTTTATCCAAACTGAACTGGAAAGCAGAGGAACATACAGTTACGCAATTTCGGGAATCGTTTGACTCACGCAACGGCGGTTTCAATCAACAATCTCAAAATAAGTTCCCACCAAGTATGGGATTGATGCTTTTGCTAAGGCACTATAAAAGGACAGGCGACACACATTCTCTTGAAATGGTGGAAAAGACTTTACAAAAAATGTTTGCGGGAGGAATTTATGATCAACTTGGCGGGGGATTAAGTCGTTATAGCACTGATTATGAATGGCTTGTTCCGCATTTCGAGAAAATGCTTTACGACAATTCTTTGTTTGTCTGGGCCTTGCTCGAGACTTTTCAGATCACAAAAAATACGCTTTATGAAACCGCGGCACGTGATGTTCTGAATTATGTAGCGCGTGACATGACTTCTCCAGAAGGCGCTTTTTTCTCTGCAGAAGATGCAGACAGTGAAGGTATCGAAGGTAAATTTTATGTCTGGACCAAAGCAGAAGTATTGGAAATTTTAGGTGCGGAAAGTGGCGAGCTAGCATGCTTCTTTTGGAACATCACAGAACAGGGAAATTTTGAAGGAAACAGTATCCCTAATCGACCATGCTCCGATGAAGCCGTGGCGGGGCAATTCCGAATCACTCCTGAAGAAATGAGGACAAAACTGCGAACTGCACGTAAAAACCTAATGACCGTTCGTTCCAAACGTATTCGACCGTTGCTGGATGATAAAGTTTTGACTTCATGGAACGCCTTGATGATTTCTGCCTTTGCAAGGGCTTCTCGTGTTTTCAACGATCCTGAATTTGAAAAAATGGCGACACGCGCAGCTGATTTTATTTTCAATAATTTGTTCGATGATTCAGGCCGACTATTGCGGCGCTGGCGTGATGGCGAGGCTCGTTTTCATGCCTACCTTTGTGACTATTCCCAACTGACGGTAGCCTGTCTGGATCTCTACGAAAGCACTTATGATCCTGTATGGTTCCTAAAAGCAGTTAAGTTATCAAACGAAATCAACCGCCTTTTCAGAAACGATGATGGGCCTTATTATGACACAGGAAATGACGGAGAGGTTTTGCTCACTCGGAATGCGGAAGGTTACGATGGAGTGGAACCTTCTGGAAACAGCAGCGTAGCATATGCATTCCTCAAACTCCGCGCTTATGGCCTTGCTCCTCAGTATTTTGAAGATGCCCAGCGAATTTTCCGGAATTTTGCTCCATACCTAGAGCAAGCTGGAGTTAGCTTTTCCGCAATGCTTAGCGGTTTGCATTTCAGCCTTTCTGGAGTAAAAGAAGTTGTGATTTCAGGAAGACGCGGTGAATCAAAAACAGAACTTCTACTGGCCGAGCTACGTCGTGAATATCATCCAAATATTGTAGTCTCTTTTGTGGAAAAAGGTGAATGCTCGAAAACGGGAAAAATCATCCCGCTTGTTTTGGGAAGAGAGATGGTGAATGATAGTGCTACAGCTTATGTCTGCCAAAATCAAACTTGCCAAATACCTGTCCATTCAGTAGATGAATTACGTGAACTGCTCACTTGAATTTTTTTGGCTATTAACTCACCCTACGCCCAACAATGTTTTTTCTATAAATTAAAATTTTACTGGCCAAAAACGAGATGAAAGAAAACGAAAAAACTTCTGACTCACCTAATAGTGAATCTCCATATATAAAGGAACTTCAAATATTACTGGGTGAACGCCTTTCATTATCAGATGCAATACGCGAACATCATGGCCATGATGAATCTTTTCATGCCTCTTCTCCTCCTGAAGCAGTCGTATTTGCGGAAAGCAATGAAGAAATATCCAAGATCGTTCGTATCTGTGCTAAGCACAAAAAACCTATAATTACTTTCGGTACCGGGACTTCCCTAGAAGGACACTTAGCGGCATTACAGGGAGGGATTTCCCTTGATGTCTCTGGAATGAATCAGGTCCTTGATGTTAATGAGAACGACCTTGATTGCCGTGTTCAGGCTGGAGTCACCCGTAAACAACTAAATCAACATCTACGGAATTCAGGACTATTTTTTCCGATTGATCCTGGAGCGGACGCTTCTTTGGGTGGAATGACGGCAACCCGCGCCTCCGGAACAAATGCGGTGAGATACGGAACTATGCGTGAAAATGTACTGGGATTAACTGTAGTAACCGCTGACGGGCGTATCATCCGCACAGGAACACGTGCCAGGAAATCTTCAGCGGGATATGACCTGACTCGCCTCTTTGTCGGCTCTGAGGGTACGTTGGGGGTTATTACGGAAATTCAGCTTCGCCTTTACGGAGTTCCCGAAGCAATATCTGCGGCAGTCTGTGCATTTGATACTCTGGAAGGTGCTGTGAACACAACTATTTCAACAATTCAGATGGGAATTCCCGTTGCCCGCATTGAATTGCTAGATGAGGTGCAGGTCAGTGCGATCAACAGTTACTCGAATTTTGATTATGTGCTTAAGCCT
>SHAT01000043.1 GCA_004213175.1 Pseudomonadota bacterium
GTTTCAAACAAACTCTGGGATAAGCCTATTCTAAGGGACATTACTTGGTCTCCAGAGTTCAAACAAAGCTGGGCGATACTGGGTCCAAACGGTGCAGGAAAATCAACACTGATAAAAGTCATCCTGGGACAACTCCCATATTGCGGAAAGATCAAACGTGATTCGAAAATTTCCGCATTGAACAAAATAGCATATGTTTCACTTGATCAGCAAAAAGCACTAGTTGCGCGTGAAGAAAAAAAAGACCTCTTTGAAGAATACAGCGGCAAGGAACAACACTCTCAGAGTGGGCATGATTTCTTAGACCCCGAAGGGAAACAGACAGCTAAACTGCTAATAATTGCGGAACAGATCGGACTAGTATCGCTCCTGGAAAAACCAACCCGTTACTTTTCAAATGGGGAAATAAGAAAAACCCTGATTGCTAAAGCTCTACTTGATGACCCAAAGCTGTTGATTTTCGATGAGCCTTTTGACGGTCTTGATTCAACATCAGTAGAGTTATTATCACAAATCATTTCAGGTTTGATTCAAAGCGGACTAGCCGTTTGGCTGGTGAGCCACCGTTTTGAGGAACTTGTTCCAGAAATTAAACATGTTTTGTGTTTGAAAGCAGGAAAAATTTTCGCACAAGGTTTGCGCTCAGAAGTCCTGAATTCCGAAAACATAAAAATACTTTACGCTGAAAATAAAAGTAAGGAATATTTCCATAAAAACACTAAAAGTACAGAGGATAAATTTGAAAATTTGCCCCTTCAAAAAGACCCTAGACCTTCTGCTACAAATAAAAAGACTCGCTGCATTATCAAAATGCGAAACGTGAATGTACGTTATGGAGAAAATGTAGTTTTGGAAAAATTTAACTGGTCAGTGTATCAAGGAGAAAACTGGAAAATTACTGGACCAAACGGCGCGGGGAAATCTACCTTACTCAGTTTAATTTCCGGAGACAATTTACAGGCTTATGCAAATCAAATTTATCTTTTTGGAAGACGTCGTGGGACTGGAGAAAGTGTATGGGACATCAAGCAACAAATCGGGCTAGTCTCATCTGAATATCAGGTTAGCTACCGAGAATCGGTTTCCGTAATGAAAGTTGTACTGTCCGGATTTTTTGATACAATTGGATATTATCAGCCTGCTTCAGAAAAGCAAAAAAGATCTGCCTTAAACTGGATGAGATTTCTCGAAATAAATGAGCTCGCTGAAGAGGACTACACTCGGCTTTCATACGGTCAGCAACGACTCATCCTGATTGCCAGGTCTATGGTAAAATCGCCTCCTCTGCTCATTCTTGACGAACCTTGTCAGGGATTGGACCAAACAAATCGGAATCGAGTTCTGAAACTTATAGACTATATCGGTCTGAATTCAGAGACACAAATTCTCTATGTAACACATATCAAAAAAGATCAGCTAAACTGTCTTAGATATGAATTACGTTTCGAAGTTGACAAGAAAGGGAGTTTTCGTCCTCATATTACTGAGTTATAGTTATATGAGTAACTTATGGCTTATACTCAAAGAAGAGACGCAATGGCAAAACCGCCTGCAAATGTACCTATTGCGCTACCTAAATTTGCAAACATCACAACCAGGAGAATACGTGTGATATTGTTTTTCCAAAAACCTTTCAGATGAGTAATATCTTCAGCAAGATCTTCGAAATCACGTACCTGAGGTTTTCTTAAAAACGCTTCTACTAGTCCGGCTACCCATCCAGCTGCTACAGCGGGGTTAAGTGAGGTGAAAGGAGCAGCCACAAAGGCCGTGGCAATTGTAATTGGATGACCGAACGCAATTGCTGTACCGATTGCGGAAAGTGTCCCGTTTATTAAAAACCAGCGCTGAATCATTTCAATGCTAACATCAGTATCAACTGCATAGAAACCATAACCAATTAAACCAACTATTAGTGCAGGGATCCCCCATTTGAGAAAGATGCCAAGTTTTCCCGGAGAGGGAACAGTTTCTAATTCGGCCAAATTATGTTCACGCTCCAACTCCAAAGTGAGACCTTTAACATGTCCTGCTCCAACAACAGCTACAATCCTTTTTCCTGGTACCTGCCGGATTTTCTCTGCCATAAACTGATCACGTTCATCAATCAGAATACGTTTCATATCCGGTGACTGATCTGCCAGCATCTGCATTGCTTCCGAAAGTGCATCACTTTCTTTAAGTTTTTCGATTTCTTCCTTGCTTATTTCTTCCCGGATAAACAAACTCGCGAGGAGTTGACTAAAAACTTTCATCCTTCCCCAAAACGGCATCCCCCGCCAAGTTCGCTGCAGCGTTATTTTAACATCTCTGTCCACCAGCTGCAGTTCTGCGTTAATTCTCTCAGAAGCTTGTATCGCTGCCAACATTTCAGCTCCGGGCTGTACTCCAAGTTGAGAACCTAGCCGTTTTTGAAATGCCGTCATGATCAAATTTGACAACAATAAAAACGACTTGCCTTCACGCACGACCTTGAAGATGTCCGTATTTTTCCATTGATCTTTATCCACCATTGCCTGATGACGGGATTCACAAAGCTCAACACAAACTGTATCAGGCTGTTCCTGCTCGATTACCTTGTTCACTTCATCTACACTTGACTGTGAGATGTGTGCCGTCCCAACGAGCAGGATTTTCTTTTCATCAAAAACTATCTCATTTACATTGTCGGAGTACGTCATTTATGACTCAAAGATGGGGTTTAGTAAAAATTTATTATCATTAATTTTAATTGAAAAAAATCAAAGGCACAAAATGTTTTTAATATTATTACTGTTTATACTTCTTTCAGAAGATTTAACATAAATTTCGTTGAATAGTGAAATAATTTTAATGTTCTACTTTTATACTTGTTTATATTTTTTTGAACATAATTAGTCTTGGTAAAAACCAAAATATTATTGGAATCCTGATAAAGCTTGATCTTAAAGATAAAGAATCTGTACCACAAAAACAAAATGAGTTTACATACCTTAGGAAATTTTGAAGATTGAACCCTATTTTTGCAAGATACTAGAAAAAATAATTGAAAACTCAAAATTAATATCCATACTTCTGAAATAACATGAATATTTTACAAAACTTTTTCACCATCAGTTATGGTAAATAAGTCAATGTTCATTGAAAATTATCTACACAAATTGTTTGTGGGGGAGGGGGTGGATTATTCTTGGTCTTTCAGCAGTACTGACTCAAAAAATCAGTTTATAGGAAGGTAGGAAATAATAAACTAATCTCACAATACTTTCCAAAATAATCTCTGTAAGGAGATTATTAATAATTTGAAGAAAGAAAAAAGAGACGGGCGGGCAAGAGCCCGCACATCCAGTAATTTAACGTCTCACCTATAGTGACATGAAACAAATGCCCATGATAATTGTTGGAACAAGTGCACCCAGCAGCAACTTTAATGGATTTACGCCATGCTCAAAAAAACGTCCAAGAATAGACTGACCTGCCGGGTTAGGCGCATTCGCAATCACCGTCAATCCTCCGCCAGTTACAGCGCCAGCCACAACCGCATATTTAGAAGCTTCGGCAAGGTTAGGCACTAGTGTAGCAAGATAAGTAATTGCCGCATTATCGTTGACAGCAGTTAAGATAGTTGCTGTCAGCATCAACGGCAGTTCCGCCAGTGAGCCTAATACAGGAGCTATCCACCATGCCTGCAGGCCGCCGTGAATTATCAAGCCACCCAGAAAAAAACCAACCAATATAGGCCCCTTGAGCTCAACTTTATTTTGATGTGTTCCGGAAAGTGACATAAATCCCAGGAAGAAAAGGAATCCCGAGATGAACATGACAGGGTAATGCGCATTAAAAACTGTCCAGGCCAGAAAACAAAGATGAATAAACGTGACCCACCAAGGTATTGGTGTTTCTCTTTCTGCCCACATAGATTCAAATTCTTCATGGCTCATCTGACCCGGTTTTAGTGTCTGCACTTCCGGAGTACCAAAATCATCAGTTGCATCTAACTCAACCTGTTTGCCCATTTTGGCAAATTGACCCCTAAAGACAATGAAGTAAAGAACATTGGAAATGATAATACCCAAAGCTGCCTTCCAGCCAAAATTACCAGCCATAAAACCCATGTCCCAGTTCCAAGGCGCGGCAACCATCAATACAGGTGGCGCAGCAAAATGAGTCAGTGTTCCTCCTACAGAAATATTAACAAAAAGCAGACCAATCGTGGCATAGGCAAATCCGGAAGAGGGCTTATGCTTATAAAATTGGTTAGCTAACAAAAGAGCGGCAATCGTCATTGCAGCCGGCTCTGTGATGAAAGAACCAAGTAATGGAGCAATCAGAAGGATAGAAAACCACCAAGCTGCTTTACTGTGACCGCCTATTCCTGCAGCAAGACCGAGCAACTGCTCCGCAAACTTAACCACTGGCCTCGTGGACGCAATTGCCATTATAACCACTACAAACATTGGTTCAATGAAAACACGGTCATAAACCATATAATTCTTGAACGTCGTCCAATCGAAAAAGCCGATGGTTAAAAACAGCAAAGCAATAACCCATATCCCGAAAATAACCTCTACTTCCCCAAGAAAGTGGAAAAGCTCTGCTTTAAAAGGGATATCATGTTTTATTTCCTCTTCAGAGGCCCCAGCAGCCTTCATACGCTCATCATGTTCTTCATGAATCTGATGCGCTTTTGCCGTAAGTTTATTGGCCATAAATGTATGCAGGATAGCAATTAGAAATATAAGTGAGGCAATAAGATTAAATGAATTGGCGCTTATACGATGTGAAAGTATCTCTCCCACACTGCCGCCTAATGGATCACGATAATTTTCAACACCGTCTATCTTATCGCAGCCTCCCTCAATAAACTTTGCGGAACCTAAATCTTCTGAGTAGCAACTGAGTGGGACAGGAAACGGAGCACGATCATTTTGGCCTCCTACTGAAGAATAGAGGCTTGTAGTGATTAAACCAAGAACTCCAAGTGTAAAAAACCATTTTGCGAATCGATACATTTCTTTCCTCGGTGAAGGGTTATTTCATTAAGCTTACTTTTGGGATACTTTTTCACCTTTTGATTAAAACCAGCAGGCAGGGGGAAGGGAATGCAGAAAATGTTCCGAAATTCACTAAAGATTTTTTAAGATTATTCTGTAGCTTCTGCTATTGAATTATTGCGATGTTTTGGATCATGCACATCTTGCGGAATTCCCATAAAGATCAAACCCAAAATAACGGTAGGAATAAGAGCTCCTATAAGAAGTTTTGCCGGGTTTACGCCCCCAGGAAAGAACTTTGACAAAATAGATTGTCCTGCCGGATTTGGAGCATTCGCAATCACCGTCAATCCACCTCCTGTAACTGCACCCGCAACAACCGCATATTTTGCTGTAATTGTAAACTCAGGAACTAAGGTACTAAGATATGTAATAGCCGCATTATCATTGAATGCAGTGAGGACTGTTGCCATTAACATCAACGGCAAATCTCCTAATGAACCCAAAACAGGTGCAATCCACCATCCCTGTAATCCTCCATGGGTAACTAAACCTGCCAGAAAAAACCCCACCAGCAAAGGTGATTTCAAACTGATATGACTTTGATGCGGTTTGGTTGCAATTGCAAAACCTAGGAAAAAAAGAAAGCCCCCAATAAAAAGCGGAGGGTAGTGTGCATTTACAACAGTCCAGCCCATGAAAATAATATGAACTAAAATAATCCAAAACGGGACTGTTTCTTCATGATGAACATTCGATTCTTCAAGTGAAACTGCTTTTAAGGAAACAGAGGATAACTTTGCAAACTCACGTTTGAAGGCTATGAAATAAATAATATTTGATATCACAATTCCCAAAAATGCTTTCCAGCCAAAGTTGATGGCCATGAAGGGCATTGTCCATTCCCACTTTGCAGCGACCATTAATACAGGCGGTGCAGCAAAATGGGTGATAGTCCCTCCTACTGAAATATTTACAAATAGTATCCCGATCGTAGCATAAGCAAGTTTGCTGGAGGGTTTAAGCCGATAAAACTGCTCTGCTAGCAACATTGCACCAATTGTCATTGCTGCAGGTTCGGTTACGAAAGATCCCAGCAATGGCGCTATAGTAAGAATTGAAAGCCACCAAGCACCTGGCGAATGTTTCCCAAGGGCAGCAAAAACACCAAGAATTTGTTTCGCAAATAACATAATTGGACGCGTGGAAGCCAAAGCCATTATTACAACAACAAACATTGGTTCAGTAAAATTAACGGAGTGTGCCATGTAATTCTTAAAAGTGCCCCAGTCATAAAATGAAATAGTTACTGCAGCAAGAGCTAAAACCCAAATTCCGAATATGGCCTCAACTTCTCCAAAGAAATGAAGTATCTCAGCCAAGAAAGGAGGATTATGCTCTATCTCTTCTTCAGATCTTCCATCCGCTCTCATTTTGTCTGCATTCTTTTGTTCCAGTTTTTTAGCTATCACCAAAATTTTTGCAGCAAAAAAAGTATGAAGGATCGCAAATAAAAAAATGAGCGAAGCCCAGAGATTAAAAGGAGTATGACCTACCCTGTTTGTTAAGACAGCCATTATTTCACCACTTTTAATTAAGTCATTGTCACTATAAGCATCAAGTGGTGTAGGAAACGTCGTGGATTCAACGGGTTCAACGCTAGCAATAGCAATTAACGACAGCCCACCAAAAAAGATAAGCCCAAGCAAATATTTTCGTATATGTTTCATTCAGCAACACCGACGGTAAAAATTAATTTTAAAGCGTAATATTTTTAAGAATTTATCTGTTTTTGTATTTAAGACAAAATTTAATAAAACAGTTAAAACAAAAAATAATGAGCCAATTTGACGTGATTTTATTAGATAATTCTGCAACAATATGCGAGCAGCTTCAAAACTTTTATTACTTTTCTATAAATTTATGGCAAAAAAAACGAAACCAAAAAAATCAGGCATGCTTAAGCGCCGACAACAAAAGCGTCAAAAAAAAATGCTGCGGCGACGCTTGGCAATGCCTAAGAGAGTTCCTCAACAGCCAGCCTCCACTGAACAACTCGAACAACTTTTAAGTACTTTGCCCACTCTGGCATTTGAACCAGAATTGACTGACTTGAATATGAACAAATCAGAATTCAAGGCTCTGCTGGATAGTGACACCAGGGAAGTTGATATCTTTATGAAGTTGCTAACCGAAGATTTTATTGCGGATCTTTCTCAGAGACTTGCTCAGTTGGAAGAAACAAATCCAGAAAAATCAATTAAATCTGTTTTGTCAAAAGCAACACGTCACCAAATTGAGAACAGTGATAAAATCTCGTATCTTTCAAATCCTCTTCTCATAGCTATTTTCCTTAAAACACATGCTTCAATCGAAGGTCTTAAGCTGGATCTTGGCAGCATGCCTAAGGCAATGGAAGAGTTTGATCAACGTAATCACAAATTTATACAGGAAATTACGGACAAAATTGAAGATTCAGGTAAACAGGAATTAGTTACAAATACTGAAGAAGAACTGTTTGCTGATGAGGATAATGAGGAAAGGATTCCTGCAATTGAAGAGAGTGTTTATAAAAAGTTTATTAAACTTGTTTCCACAGAAAAACAGGAAAAGGTAGAAGAAGACCTTGATGTTTTTCTGGTAGACTTTCAACCACCTCCTATTGCTGAATGGGACATGAGATTGGTAAAACGTTTTCTGAGTAAATGGTTCATAGAAAATGCTAATCCCCTTGAAGAAGATATAGACAGCATGCGCGAATCCCTTTTGACCCTATTTCAATTTCTTGCGGAGGAAAAACTGCTTCCAGAAACTTTACTTGATCCGGCGAAAAAGTATCTGCAAAATGAGTGATATATTGTTCAGTAAAAATGGGAACTTGGTTTCTTAGTTTGATTTACTGAAAAGATGAAAAATAAAAATTTTACCCAAAATAATGAAACCAGATCTAAACAAGAAACCCTTTCATATTTTGGTATTAGATGACGAGAAAAGCATCCGCTGGGTTTTGGATCGTACACTGACTCAAGCAGGTTATACTCCTCATCTGGCAACCAACACTGAGGAAGCCAGACAACTGCTCAGTAAACATTCGTTTCGGCTGGCTCTTGTTGATATTAATCTTCCAGGGCTTGACGGGCTTTCTTTCACAAGGGAAATTTTGCAGAAATACCCGACACTGTTGACAATAGTAATGACCGGACAGACTACCATGTACAACACCGTTGAAGCTATGAAAGCCGGTGCATTTGATTATATGTCAAAGCCTTTCAATATTAACGAAGTTGAAGAACTAGTAAAAAGCGCACTGAGGGTGCCATATCTTACATCAGAAAATAAAGGACTCAAAAAAGTTAAACCTGCTGATGATTTTATGACAGGAAAAAGCAAAATCATGCGCAATCTCTATAAGTCAATTGGAAGGGTCGCTGCAAAAGATTTAACAGTACTCATACAAGGAGAAAGCGGGACGGGGAAGGAGCTGATTGCACGTTCTATTCACCAACACTCTTTACGTTCTGAACAACCTTTTATCGCAATTAACTGTGCAGCGATTCCATCAGAGCTAATGGAATCCGAGTTGTTTGGTCACGAAAAAGGAGCTTTTACTGGTGCAACCGAACGTAAGCTTGGAAAACTTGAACTAGCTAGTCAAGGCACTTTGTTTTTGGATGAGATCGGTGATATGCCGTTAAGACTTCAAAGCAAATTACTTAGAGTTTTGCAGGAAAAACAATTCGAACGACTGGGGGGGCACAAACTGATCTCAACTGACATGCGTGTAATAGCTGCCACTCACCAAAATCTGGAAACTTTGATTAGCAAATCAAAGTTCCGTAAAGATCTTTATTACAGGTTGAATGTTTTTCCTATAGACATTGCACCTTTGCGTGAACGTCGTGAAGATATCCCTTTACTGGCTGAACATTTCTTGCGAAAAGGCAGTAAAGAAATGGCCGTTAGTTATAAAGCAATTGAACCTGACGCGTTAAATGTACTAACTCAATTTGCATGGCCAGGCAATATTCGTGAATTAGAAAACACGGTAAAGAGTTTAATGATTACAAATGTTACTGAAACAATTACCCTAGAATCTTTACCAAAAAACCTATTCAAAAGTCAGCCTATAACAAACTCAGGGGAAACTCTAGAAGATCTTGCTGAACGTAAACTGGAATTAATGGTAAAAGATGCAATTGAATTAGGCCGAGATTGTCTTATGGCAGAGGTATTACCTCAACTGGAAAGACCACTGTTAAGATTGATGTTGGAGGAAACAAAGTGGAATCAGCAAAAAGCCGCAAAAATATTAGGTATTAATAGGAATACCTTACGGAAAAAAATAGAAACTCTAGGGATTAAAAATCAAAGAAGTATGCAAAAATGAAGATTGGAATTTGTGGATCAATTTTCGACCAGGTTTACAAAGTTATCGTGGAACGCAAACAAAGTTCACCTGAAAAATCTTATGTTGCCTCTTTAATGAAGAAAGGCACTGATTCTATTTTGAAAAAAATTGGTGAAGAATCAGCGGAAGTTGTCATCGCAACAAAAAACAAGAACAGGGAAGAACAAATCCATGAAATTACCGACCTCTGGTTTCACATGCTCATCCTGATGGTAGATAAGGGGATAATGCTGGAAGAAATATCAAAAGAATTTAAAAAGCGATTTGGTCAATCCGGATTGGAAGAAAAAGCACGACGTAACTAATTCAACATATAACACATAAAATCAAAAATGCCTAACGTAACTAAAACAAAAGCTGCTCTGGCAAAAACAGCTCAGTCTAAGGTTGAGTCAATGTTCCAGCCGTTTGAAATTAACGGGATACAGTTCCGGAACCGTATCCTTGCCCCTCCATCTGTAGCAGATCAAGCAGATCTGGATGGCAGAGTGACACCTGCACTCATTAAGTATTACCGTACCTTAGCTCGTCAGGGAGTAGGTACAATCATTGTTGAATCCGCATATGTTACAAAGCAGGGCAGAGGTCACGTAAACCAGTTGGGAATCTCAGAAGAAGAACATCTTGAAGGGTTAGGAAATCTGGCACGAGGTGTTAAAAAAGAAGGCGCTTCTATTGGAATCCGCATCAGCCATGCAGGTGCACAGACTTCTGAAAAAACATGCGGTGAGCAGCCTATTGGACCTTCAGTTTTGAACTTCGGAAGGGATTTTGATGTCAGCCGTGAGTTTGATCAGGGTGATGTAGGGGAAATTATCTTGAATTTTGTTCATGCTGCAGAACGTGCTGAAGAATCCGGGATGGATTTCATCGAAATAAACGGCACTGAACAACAACTACTTGATCAATGTTGCTGTCTGAAACTTAACTCCCGTATGGACGAATATGGTTTTTCTAAGATTGAAACACGTTTGAAATTAGCATTGGAAGTAGTCAGTGCTATCAAGAATCGTGAATCTGTAAATATTCCTATTAGTTATTGCTTTTCAATTTTTGACAAAATTGAAGACGGCTTCAAACCTAAAGATCTTAAAAATATGTTGAAACTGTTGGAAAATGCGGGAGTTGATTTTTTTCATCCTCTTGCAATACATGCGATGAACAAGTGCTTTGAAAACAAAGAACCGCTTTGTCAATGGAGTGCCAAATATACCGATAAACCATTGATAATTAATGGAAACATTAAATCCCCGCAAATTCTCGATGAAGCAGCGACAATGGGATGTGCAGATTGGTTTGCAATGGATCAAAGCATTTTCGACCGCCTGCAATGGTATCAATTTCTCAAAAGGAAAATCAGTCAATAACAAATTAAAGTAGCCAATATGAGTCGATCTATAATTTACACATCAAAGGCACCCCCGCCTGTTGGACCATATTCACAAGCAGTTCGTAGTGGGAATATGCTATTCGTGTCCGGGCAAATAGCTCTTGATCCCGAGAATGGAGAGCTCGTTATAAATTCATTTTCAGAACAATGTCATAGAGTACTTTTGAATCTAGAAATGATCCTGAAGGAAGGGGGCTCATCTATACAAAATGTGCTAAAAGTTACAATTTATATGAAAAATATAGCACAATTTCACGAATTAAATGAAATCTACTCTGAATATTTTTATGATTCTAAACCTGCACGTGCATGTGTAGAAGTAAGTGCTTTACCAAAAGGTGTTGCAGTAGAAATGGATGCAATCGCAGAAATTCCTTCATGACACTATAATTCATCAACAATAAAAATAATTAAAAAATGTCAGTCTTAAATGTAGCTATTGCAGGATTCGGTACAATCGGTAGCGGGGTTGCACATGTTTTAGCAAAGCACAGTGAAAATACAGACGCAAAAATAAATCTTGCTGGAATTCTTGAACGTGATACAAAAGGGCAATTTGCTAGATCATGGTTTGAAAAAAAACCGGAATTATTTTACAAAAGCCCTGAAATACTCCTTGAAAGTACTGATATTGATGTGATAGTCGAGACAATAGGAGGTAGCGAATTTGCTCTTGAATTGATCTCAAAAGCTTTACAAAACGGAAAACATGTGGTTACTGCAAATAAAGATTTGATTGCAGTACACGGTGCGGAACTGATAGAGGTTGCGAGAGAGAACGGATGTCACCTGCTCTTCGAAGCTGCTGTAGCAGGAGCGATTCCGGTTTTGCGTTTACTGAGAGATTATTTGCAGGTTCAGGATATTCAGGGGATACGAGCAATTCTAAATGGGACTACAAACTATATTCTTAGTGAAATGGAAAGCAGTAACCTTTCTTTTGGAGAGGCTCTTTCACAGGCACAGGATTTAGGATTTGCGGAACAGGACCCTTCTAATGATATTAAGGGCATTGATGCACGTTACAAATTAGTAATTTTGACTTATCTAATCACAGGTCAGTGGTTTACCCCAGAGCAAATACCCTTGGAAGGTATCGATCATTTGGAACTCCCTGACTTTGAATATGCAAAACGAATGGGGCGGAGAATTAAATTAATCGCAAATTTAAGACTCAGTGATCAAGGGGTTCAGGTTTATGTACTCCCCCTTATGATTGAAAAAGATGACATACTTACAAAAATCGACGGTTCTACAAACGCAGTTACTATAACAGGAAAATTTGCGGAAGACATTACGCTCATAGGGAAAGGGGCCGGGAGTCTACCTACTGCCTCTGCCATTGTTTCTGACCTGAACAAAATTCATGGTCATCCAGAACCATTTCCTCCACATCCTGCATACAAAAAGTTAACAATAGAATCAATGGATGAAATAAGTTTTCGTCACACTCTGCGTTTTGAAGTCCGAGACCACCCTGGAATATTTGGGCATTACGGCAAGATCTTTGAAAAGCTTTCCATTAACATTTATGCCCTCGAGCAGTTACCGCAGTATCACCGAATTGGGAAAGAAGGTGAAGAAACCGTGATTTTCACTTTGACTCTCCAAGACTGTAAAGAAGGCTTAGTTCAGAAAGCACTCAAGGAAATCAATCAGGCAGATTATATGTTGAAACCGGTTGTACTCCTCAGAGAAATTATCTGACGCTGATTTTAGCAAATCGCTTGCACCTAACTGACAAAAAACTCTCGCCAAAAAAATAATGTTTAAGTTTATCAACAAATACAGGCTGCAGTTTCTAATCATTACTACCTTAATAGTATTGTTTTTGCTGATGTCACAAACACATACCAGTGAAAGCAAATCACGTTTTCAGTCGGTTATACTAACTCTTTCCTACCCTCTACAGGTATCCGCAAAATCCGTTGCATCAGCTTTCAATAATTTTTGGAATTCTTACATTTCATTGGCTGATGTAAAAAAAGAGAATCAGCTTCTCCGTATGCAACTCCTTGAAATGGAGGAGAAGATGAACCAACACATTGAAAATTCTGTCCAGTTTCTCCGTTTAAGAGATCAGCTCCTCTTTGCCAATAAAAAAATAACTGAGAAAATATTTGCCGAAATTATCGGAGAATCTACGGATAATAACCACAACATAAGTTTGATCAACCGGGGCAGTAAACAATTGGTAATGCGTAACTATGTTGTTTTACGAAAAGAGGGTTTGGTGGGACGTATTCAGTCTGTATCTCCATTTCAATCTTCAGTTCAATTAATAACCGATCACCGGAGTCGTGTCCCTGCCTTGATTCAACGTAACAGGATTCGGGGACTGATTTATGGAACACGAGAAGGTTTGGAAATGCGGCAAATAAATCGGCATGCAAATATTAAAATCGGTGATCGAGTGATTTCCAGTGGACTTGGTGGACTTTTTCCAAAAGGATTGCTCGTGGGATGGGTTAAAGAAATTCGTCATCAAAAGCATGAACTATTTAAAACTGCAATTTTGGATATGGCAGTAGATTTTAACCAAATTGAAGAAGTTTTTGTCATTGTTCCTTCTAAAACAGATTCTCACTTGTTTATTGATTGATGCGCATATTTGTAACTTCTTTAAGCTTTATTATAATTGGTCTTTGGTTGAACATTGTTTTCAATCATTATGTTCAAATCGTGGGATTAAAAATTAACTGGATATTAATATTCTTGCTTATCCAAACATTCCGTCAATTAAATCTAGGAATTGCTTTCTTCGGTATCCTCGCCGGTCTGATATTGGACGCTCTTTCTCATGGAATCATGGGACTTTATGGAACATCATTTTTTCTAACATTATTGATCACCACCCAGATTAAAAAAGTTTTTTTCGCAAATACATTCACTTCAATCAGTCTTGCTGTCTTCAGTATGTCGATTATTGAAGGTTTGATTTCTTCCTCAATTTTAAGCATATTCGAACCTGAACTTGAAATATCTAACCTTATGCTGTCTGCAACTCTTCCGCTTTCACTTCTGCAAGGGGTAATAACACCTGTAATTCTTCAATTTGTAATTTGGGGAGAGAATCTTTTCCAGAAGGATTTAGCATGAAATTAGAAACCATGGAGTTTGAAGAACTTGACCGAATTCGGATTCGTCTTATTATTTTGGGCGGAGTCGTAATATTGATTTTTTCTTTGCTAGCATCACGTCTGTGGTTTCTACAAATTACAGAGGGTAAAAAATACACAGAATTTTCTCAGGGCAATCGTGTCCGCCTAATTCCTGAACCAGCTCTACGTGGAATCATCTATGATAGAAATGGGATTATCCTCGCAGAAAACCGACCTGCTTATCAACTTCAGTTGATTAGAGAAGATACGCCGGATTTGGAAAATACTTTGGAAAAAGTATCGCATGCACTCAACCTATCTCTTGAAGAAATGAATAAACAGATAATGGCTAAACAGGATTTAGCACAGTTTAAACCAATTATTCTGATAGATGACCTTGAATACGAAAAAGCCATGTATCTGGAAGCATTTCAGGACGATTTTCCTGGTGTAACCATTGTAGTTCAACCTCGTAGATATTATCCTTACAATAATCTGGCAGCACATCTGATTGGTTATGTCGGAATTGTGCAAGAAGACTGGAAAAAACTGCCTGAAGAGAAACGCAGCTCCAGTCAGATAGTAGGTCACTCTGGTGTTGAACTTATGGAAAATGATCACATGATCGGACTCGATGGTGGTAGACAGGCGGAAGTTGACCATATGGGCAGGGAAATTCAGGTATTAGGAGAGCCTGTCGCATCTGTTCCTGGGGAAGACATCCATTTGAACATTGACATACGCCTCCAAAAAGTTGCAACAAAAGCAATGGAAGGTGAAAGTGGTGCTGTGATAGTCACTAAACCCAGGACCGGAGAGATACTGGCTTTAGCTAGTTTCCCTGACTTTGACCCAAACTTATTTTCCGGTGGGATCGATCTGGGAAACTGGGACAGGCTCTTAGCTAATCCTGAAGACCCTTTGGGAAATAAAGCTATTCAGGGGTTATATGCTCCCGGTTCTATTTTTAAAATAATCACTGCATACGCAGGACTTGATCAAGGAGTTATTACTCCACAAACTGAGCATGTCTGCAAAGCTGAATATTTTATTAAAGGACGTGATGAACCTTTTAAATGCTGGAAGGAAGAAGGTCACGGGAAAGTTAATCTGTTAAAGGCTATTATGGGTTCATGCAATGTCTATTTCTATAACACTGGTGTGGGAGCAGGAGTGGAACAGATCCATAAATATGCCAAACTATTTAGACTGGGTAAAATTACCGGCATGGGGCTCCATAATGAAAAAGCGGGAACGATTCCCAGTAATGAATGGAAAATAGCCAACCTAAAAGAACCATGGTACGAGGGAGAAACACCTGTCGCATCTATAGGTCAGGGATATATCACCACAACCCCCATACAGGTGATAAATTTGATAAACATCCTTGCAAATGATGGTTTGTGGATCCCTCCTAGTCTTTTTAAAGAACAGAAAGGTCTCAAACCTCAGAAAATTCCTTTAAAAGAAGAATACTTAAATTTGATTCGCGAGGGCATGGTTGCAGTAGTTAATTCTCCAGGTGGAACTGCTAAAAAAGTTAAATTTGAAGAATTTACTGTTGCCGGGAAAACAGCTACTTCACAAGTCATCAGTCATAAGACACTTGAGACGATGGATAATGAAACAAAGGCAAACAAAATTTTTCAGAATCATGCTTGGTTTGTGGCATTTGGGCCTGCGGAAGATCCGGAAATTTCGGTTTTAGCACTTGTAGAACACGGAGGCGGTGGATCAAAAGCAGCTGCACCGGTCGTGCGCAAAATACTGAGTTACTACATTGATAACATTTACAAACCCAAAAATAATGAAATTCAACAGCAAAACTTTGAATCAACATACCTAAAATTCAGTGATCGCCTTAGAATGGCTTTCAATTAAAAATACTATCAGGTATTACTAAAAAAACTAAATTCCCTCATACTTTGAAAAACTGATTTAAACTCCATAATAATGTCCAATTTTTTACAACATAAACCGTTTTGTCTGGCTTCTTCTTCACCACGACGCCATATGTTGCTAAAAAAGTTCGGTCTGAAATTTGATTACCAATCTCCAAATATTGATGAAACTCCACATAAAAATGAAGATGCAAAAAACTTTGTTAGAAGGATGTCCAGCAAAAAAGCCAGTGAGGTACAGAAGTCATTTCCTAAACTACCCCATGACGTGATCATCCTAGCGGGGGATACAATTGTTTTTTTTGACGACAACATCATCGGGAAACCAGAAAATGGGGAGCACGCATACTCCATACTTGAACAATTGAGTGGAAATACTCATCAGGTTTTTTCCGGTTTTTCGATTTTGAATAAAGATTCCTCAGAAGAAATTACAGACGTTATTTGTACAGAAGTACGTTTCCAAAAACTTGATGCTGAAATGATTGAGTGGTATGTCAATTCTGGTGAACCCTTTGGCAAAGCAGGGGCTTATTCAATTCAAGGTTTAGGAACAATTTTGGTAGAATCAATTAGCGGATCCTACAACAACGTAGTTGGTTTTCCAATTGAAAAAATTATTCCACATTTAACGGCAAACGCTTGGATCTCCTTTGCAGGAAAAATAAATATGGAGGTCTCCTCATGAAACATTTATTGATCACATTTTTTTTAGCACTAATTTTACCAGCAACAATATCTGCATTCGAATTGGAAAGCCGCATCCCTGCATCAGTTTGGGAATTAAGAATACGTTTTCAATCCACTCCTGCTTACAGCAAAGCTTTTAACGGATATGGTCAGGAAGCCCCTTTACATCAACTTATGTTATGGGATCGAGAATGGCGAGATTCGGTTGGGGGGGAACTTAAGCGTGAGGAACAACGCATAGAATTTATAGTAGGTTACGGTTTGACAGAAAAATGGATGTTAGAGGCAACTGTTCCTCTGGTACAAAAAAAACAAAGCTCTTCTCTGAATATTGAATCCGCTACCTCAATCCAGCAGAAAGTGTTAGACAGTTTAGCTTCTGAGACTCAAAGTGGTCCTGGTGATATCAGTTTGCAATTAGGGAAAGACCTTAGTGCCTCAACCAAGTGGTATAACCGCGGCGGATTTACTTTTCTTTTACCCACAGGTACTTCAGGAACACCACGTGGAATTGCCACAAATGCAATCGGTGAAGGACACAGTTCCGTAGGTTTTTTTTTCCACTTTAACTGGTATCCATTAACTCACGGTATCAGAAATGGAATCCGTTTAGCCGCTTCAAATGAGCTTGTTGGTAATAGAGAAACACTTGAAGGAGAAAAAGTTTATTACTCTGCAGGTCACAGCGCAGACATATTTTACAACTGGAGTATAGAGCGCCAAAATATTTTTGCCGGGACAGAATTACATTATTTTCAACAGTCTGAAAGCAAACTGCCACTTGGGAAATCAAATGCCGCATTCCTTAAAGAAATCAGTTTCGAGTTCGGCTATGGTAACCTGAGTGAGCTTGAGCAAAAAGCTTTGTCCTTCCCATGGCAAGTTCGTTTAGGTTATACACGTCCAATTGAAGGTCAAAATACCCCTGTTGCAGACAGATGGAGATTGAGCTCAATTTTTTATTTCTAATCTATCAAATTAGATTTCTCGAATAACTCTAATTATATTTGGCTTAAGTGATAACGTGAATTTAGCAGAATTGAATCGAGGTGATATTGAAAAGTCTCAAATTGAACTGCTTAAATGTTGCGGCTCCAGCAAATGGGTCGACAATATTTTAGCAGCACGGCCGTTCTCCTCAGCCGCGCATCTGAATGTGCAGGCAGAGAAAATATGGCTGGAATTAAGCAAAGATGATTATTTAGAGGCATTTGCGGCTCATCCGAAAATAGGGGATAGTAACACTCCGGAAAAAGCAAAAAATACTGAAAAATGGACTCTTAAAGAGCAGGCCGGAATGATGACCGCTACTGAATCAATCAAACAGGAACTGGAAAAGCATAACCGGGAATATGAAAAAAAATTTGGTTATATTTTTATCGTTTGTGCAACAGGAAAAAGTGCCCAGGAAATGCTTGATTTAATCAGGCAACGGCTAAAAAATACTCCACAAATCGAAATAAATATTGCTGCCTGGGAACAAAACAAAATTACAAATTTGCGACTGAAAAAAATGCTAGAAGACGCTTAAAATTGCTCGTAATTGATATTACTAAAACTTATTAACTTCCGCGATAAGTGCTGTAACCAAAAGGACTCAGCAATAAAGGAATATGATAATGCTGTTCAGGATGGTGTAGCAAAAAACGAATTTCAATTTCCGGATAAAAAAAAGAACCTCCCTGCTTTTCAAAATAAGGAGCAGTTACAAAAATCATTTGATAAACTCCAGAATCTAAAACTTCTTCTTCCGGAAGTAAATTCATTATTCGGCCATCATTATCTGTCGTTCCGGACGATAACTCCCGCCAGCTACCGTCTTGATTCTGTTGTTCTAAACGTACCAAAACATTTGTTATAGGACATCCTATAGAGGTATCCAGTATATGGGTTGTGATTGGACTCATTTCTAACTCCTTACTATTTGTTTTGAAGTACTTTCAATGACCTTAATTACCACATGGATCACAAAGGACATGAGGGAGTTGTTTTTAATTTTTATCTCTCTGGTTTCTCTGTGGCAAACAATTCTGTTTTAAGATTTGGTATACAATTTTTGATTCACTCTATAGATGCCCCTTCATCAACCCATCGGCCAAGAATAATCCTTTCTTCCTGAGTGATCCCAGTTTTATTTCCTAGAGGCATAGCCATCGTCGTAACTGTCTGGGTTTTAATGATAGAGGCCAAGGCCTTAATCTGTTTGTCGTTATCAAACACGATGCCCTTGGGTGCGATTTTGAAAACCTCATCTGTGGGATTTGAGGAATGACAACTTGAACAACGCTGATCCACAATCGTACGCACAAGTGTAAATGGAATATGCTCTGTTCCAAATGTAGCTTTGTTTGGAGAATTAGAAATACGTTCCACCGGTTTTGTCAAAAAGATGAGCACAAAAATAGCTGAAACAGCAGCTGGTAAAATCCAAATGTTTAAATGTCCTTTATTTTTTAAATTGAAAAAATGTCTGACTGTTGAACCAATCAAAATGATAACAATCAAAATCAACCAATTAAATTGATGTGCAAACGTGTGTGGAAAATGGTTGCTGATCATAATAAAAACCACTGGTAGAGTCAGGTAATTATTATGAATAGAACGTTGCTTCGCTTTTATCCCAAGAGATACATCCGGTGTTTTACCAGCCTTAACTGCTTCTACCAGTTGCGTTTGAGAAGGGATAATTCTCCGCCATACATTTCCGACCATCAAGGTTCCCATGACTGCACCGACATGGATGTAAGCAGCTCGAGAGCTAAACCATTGATGAAACCACCAGATGATTCCGAACAAAAGTACAAAGGAAACTATGATCGGAAACCAACCTTTTTCTCCAAGTTTAGAAGCCCAGAGAAAATCGTAAATCAGCCAAGCTATCACAATTGTTCCCAAACTTATGCTGACTGCCATTCCGTAACTTATATCTGCGATTTGCGAATCAATCAAAAAAACTCCGGAACCGGTGTAATAGACAATTCCAAGCAGAAAAATTCCACTGATCCAGGTGGAGTAGGCCTCCCATTTAAACCAATGAAGGACTCTCGGCATTTCGGTCGGTAAAATCGCCTTTTTTTCTAATTGATAAAAACCGCCGCTGTGTATCATCCATAATTCACCTTCAACTTGCGTCTCTGGA
>SHAT01000044.1 GCA_004213175.1 Pseudomonadota bacterium
GTTTTGCCCCAAGTCCCTCTCTGTCTGCTGCAGGTGTCGCAGCGCGTTCAGTGCTGCTATATTTGAGTTGACTTTCAATGCCATGATGTTCTATTTGCAATGTGCTGATAAAAAATTATATTAACCTCTTTATCGGCAGGCAATTGCTTTTCTTTAGCTGTTAATAGTTCTGCACCTAAAAATGTTCAATGGATTTTATGCAGTTCTTACTTTCATCGGCATCTCTGACTTTTTCTTTAAAAAATAGTTGTTGCTTTTTGAAAAAATAGAATCCGTTCTGTACAAGAAAAAAGCGTGATTGAATTAAGTTTTTGATGAGGTAACTAGATAGATATATTTGGTCATTTCCAAAGATTTGGGATTCCATCATAATTAATTCTAGCTAAACAAAAACATACTCACTTCGAGGAAAGATGAGGATGAAGTTAGTTTTTTCCATTTAGTTCGTATCCGAAAAATGTGCGGACTTATTCTATCACTTGCGTTCTTTTCACTCTCGTGAGCCAAAACGAAATGAGGATAACCCCACCAATAACTCAAATAAAAAATTAATATAAGTTTAACCAGAGTCTGACAAAGAGAGTGAACAATATAATGCTAAAAAGCTTGTCATATAAAATAAATTGAGTTAGTCTTTATAGGATTTTTAGATAATTTTTTATCTTTCATTCTGGTTGAGCTGTTAAAATTAACAACTGCGTACTTGTTTTTCATTTCGGAACGATACGAAAACGACTGAATTAAGATAACACAGAATAATAATTAAACAATGAAACGTACTTTTCAGCCGAACAACCGGCGGCGCAAGAAGAAACACGGGTTCCGTGCCCGTATGTCTACCCCAGGAGGACGCAGAGTTATTAAACGTCGACGTGCCAAAGGCAGAAAACGCCTTAGTGCATGAGTCAGCGAAATACTTTCCCGAAAAAACTCAGGTTGCGTACCGCTGGAGCAATCAGGGAAGTCTTCGAACATGGTGTCTATCAATCTTTGGGACCAATTGGTGTCAAATACAAGATGGCAGAGGCTAAGTCCAGCCGTTTTTCAATCTCCGTTAAAAAAAAGGTCGGGAATGCCCCTTGTAGGAATCAGATCAAGCGATTTATCAGGGAAGCAGTTCGTCAGGAACGTATGTACCTAAACCATGCATTTGATATTTGTTTTTTCGTAACCAACCCGCCAAAGTACAAATTGGAATCAGCTAAAGTCCGGTACCAGGTCAGAAGGTTATTCAACGATTTAAATCTTGAACCCATTAAATGAAGCTAAATATACGAAGAATTTTCCAGCAAAGCAGAGCTTTATGACTTTTCATAAAATTTTCGCAAACAATACATTCAGTACCTATTTGCGGAGCCTTATGGTTGTTTTCATCAAAACATACCGCTATTGGCTATCGCCTTTTTTACCGGCTTCGTGCAGATTTTATCCTAGCTGTTCAGCTTATGCGTTGGAGTCATATCAAAGACTTGGTTTCTGGAAGGGGTCTTACTTGATCTCGAAGCGTATTTTAAAATGTCATCCGTTTCATCCCGGAGGTTTAGATCCGGTTCCCAGAGACAATGTTAGAACATATGAGGATTGCTCCGGAGTGTGTAGGAGAAAATAATTATAGTCAATTTTTATGGATAAAAATACACTACTTGCAGTTGTTCTCTCTGGTGCCATTATGGTTGGCTGGTATGCTCTCTTTCCACCTCCGGAACCTCCTCCTCGAGAAATTGTCCAAACCTTTGATCAGACATTGACTGAGCAAAACGTAGCTTCATCAAGAACAGAAACTACAAAGACAGGATACATAGAACCCACTCATTCTACAGCAGCACCTTTGTCCTCGATAGCTGAGGTAGATAGTAGTTTGCCTTCCAAAGAAGTCAGCATTGAAACAGATAATTACAGGCTTGTTTTAGATACACGCGGCGGAATTGCTAAAAGCCTCCAGTTAAAACATTTTAAACACACCAAACCACGTCTTACTCTAAGCACCTGGTTCCCAATATTAACTAGTTTTATCGGACCAGATTATAGTGATGAAGTCACGGAAAATAATCGTGTGCAGATGTTAGGGAATCATCTGGCTGAAGTACCAGCTTTTTCACAGGATTTTAAGAATGCCCCTGAAATAACTGCGCTCTTCCGTAATGCAGTCTTTGCTTCAAGTGCAGATGAGGTCGTGCTAGATGAAGGCGAAGATATATTTTCGCTGACTTTAACATCTCCAATTATAAAGGGACTCCAGTTGATCAAGTTTTTTGAGGTTAGTCAGGACAGTTATATATTAAATTTCCGTGTGCAGTTGATTAACCGTTCTAATGAGACTCAAGCTGTTGAAGTACTTTATTTTTTTGGGGAACAACGACTATCGGACAGTGATGGTGGAATGCAACAAGTTTCCCATGAAGGCCCAGTTTTCTATTTTGATGAAAGTCTGCAAACAGAGACAACTGACAACATTGAAGGGGAACTGCCTGTCACTCAAATGAAATGGCTAGGAGTTGAAGATCAATATTTCATCAGTGCTGCTGTACCAATGAGCCCGGTACGAAACGGATTTTTCCGGGCAGGCGCTTACCTTTCCGATCCTCAGCCTAATGTCCAAGGCGAACGCTTGTTGTCTCCTTATTTTGGAGTTGCTCTGCCACCTACTAATTTACAGCCAAACCTGCTTGTTGAATCTGATTTCAGAATGTATTATGGCCCTAAAGCAGATGATGAATTATTGAAATTTGGACATAACTTGGTTGAATCCCACGATATGATGTTGGAAACACTGGCAGCACCGCTGCTGGATTTGCTACGAATGATTTACGGTTATGTTGGCAACTATGGAGTGGCCATCATTATATTGACAACTATCGTACGCTTGGTTTTGTTCCCCCTGACTTTCAAGGGTATGAAAAGTATGAAGCGTATGCAACAACTAACTCCGAGGATGAAGAAACTTCAGGAAAAATACAAAAACAATAAGGAAAAGCTGAACAAGGAAATGATGGCGCTCTACCGTAAAAACCGTGTAAATCCTCTTGGCGGATGTTTGCCGATGCTACTTCAGCTTCCGGTGTTTTTCGCTCTTTACAGCGCACTTTCAAGTGCTGTAGAATTGCGGCATGCCCCTTTTATTTTTTGGATCAGTGATTTGTCTCAGCCTGACGGACTAGGCATCACTCCTATACTGATGGGCGCTTCGATGTACATTCAGCAAAAAATGACTCCGCAAACAGCAATGATGGATTCCACCCAAGCGAAAGTTATGCAAATGCTACCCTTCATTTTTACTATCTTCACCTTTACATTCCCATCAGGGTTGACTTTGTATTGGGTGACGAGCAATATCCTCTCAATTGCGCAGCAACAAATTATCAACCGCATAAAAACCCCTGAAATGCAGGACTGAGTCTAAACATACTTAGTTCCTGTCACCTACTCTGTTACTCTAATAACTTGATTTTGGAGGAGTTTTCTGTTCTAATTTGTTTGATATAGCATCTATTTCAAAATAACTTCTGGAATTTACAGATATGATCAAAAAAAGTAAGAAATAGCCTATTTGAAATTTTGACCATACGAGTTCCCATTTTACGCCAAATTACAATTAATGCCTTCAGCATTAGAAATTTAAAAAATATACGAATTTTTTATGAAGTTTAAATATCCAGAAAAACAGGGACTTTACGATCCTCAATTTGAACACGACAGCTGTGGTGTTGGATTTGTAGCACAGATAAAAAACCGTCAATCTCACCAAGTTGTACAACAGGGACTACGCCTACTCTGCAACCTGGACCACCGAGGGGCACTGGGTGCAGATCCTGAAACAGGAGACGGTTCCGGAATCTTGATTCAAATTCCACATCACTTTTTTGTGGAAGAATGTCAACAAGCAGGATTTTATCTCCCTGAAGTAGGTGAGTATGGAATTGCTTCAATTTTTCTTCCCCAAGATCCTGTCGCACGGAGACATTGTGGCGAGGTGATTGAGAGCCATATTGTTGAAAATGGTATGGATCTACTTGGTTGGAGAGATGTACCAATTAATATTGATTACGTGGGAAAACAAGCACGTTCCACAATGCCTGCCATGCGACATCTGTTCATGGGTTACCGAAGGTTGGAAAATTTTGATCAGGAAAAATTCGAACGTAAATTATATATCACCCGTAAAGCAATCAGGACTGCCCTACAGGATGTTGAAGGCCTAATAATTACAAGCATGTCATCCAGAACTATTGTATATAAAGGCATGTTGATCCCACACCAGATGGAACATTTTTTTCTTGATTTGTCGGATTTGCGTATCAGTAGCTCAATCGCCTTAGTTCACACACGTTTTCCTACCAATACTTTTCCACGGTGGGATCTAGTTCAGCCTTTCCGTAATCTGGCTCACAACGGAGAAATCAATTCATTACGCGGTAATATCAACTGGATGCTCGGCCGTCGTCCGATCTTAGCTTCTCCTTTATATGATAATATCAAAGAAATACAGCCTGTCATCATTCCGCGTGGCAGTGATTCGGCCTGTATGGACAATGTTTTCGAATTCCTAATTCAATCTGGTTACTCTCTTCCGCACGCGATGATGATGATGGTTCCAGAAGCTTGGGAGAAAAATCCGGATATGAATCCTGAAAAACAGGCTTTTTATGAATTTCATGATCATTTGATGGAACCCTGGGACGGACCCGCATCTCTCACGTTTACGGATGGCGTCCGCATTGGCGCCACTCTTGACCGTAACGGTTTGCGCCCCTCGCGTTATGTCGTTACAAAAGATGATTTTGTGATTATGGGTTCAGAGGTCGGAGCGGTGGATATTGATCCAGAGAATATAAAATTCAAAGGCAGATTACAACCTGGTAAAATGTTTCTCGTGGATACAGAAGAGGGACGGATAATCGATGACTCTGAACTGAAAAAAGGAATCTGTTCCGCTCAACCTTATGCAAGATGGTTGAAGGAAAATGTCTTAAAATTATCGAGTTTACCAAAACCGGCAAAAGTTCCAGAAACTGATTTCGATACGCTGCTGATGCGGCAGAAAATTTTTGGTTATACAAATGAGGATCTTAATTTGCTGCTAACACCTATGGTGTCTGATGGTACCGAAGCTTCCGGTTCGATGGGCAACGATACACCCCTTGCAGTACTGTCTGAAAAGCCTAGATTACTTTACGACTATTTTAAACAGATTTTCGCTCAAGTCAGCAATCCTCCAGTTGATGCTATCAGAGAGGAATTAGTGATGTCTTTGACCAGCCGGCTCGGGCCACAAAGGAATATTCTTGAGCCAGGCCCTGAACACGCACGGATGCTTAAACTCGACCATCCTATACTGAACAACGAACAGCTTGCGCAGCTTAAAGAACTCGACATTAATGATTTTTACTCATCGACGTTAAGCATACTTTTTGATGTTGAAAAGGGTGTTGGTGGTCTAGCTTCGGCGCTCAGCCAACTTTGTAGGCAGGCAGAAAATGCAGTTATATCAGGAAGCGCTTTTATTGTTTTAAGTGACCGTGGTACGGGAAAAGAGCAGGTCCCAATTCCTGCCCTTCTCGCAGTAGCAGCAGTTCACCATCACTTGATCCTGAAAAGAAAACGTTATAAAACAGGAATAATTGTTGAAACTGGAGAAGCACGTGAAATCGCACATTTTTGTTTGCTCATAAGTTACGGAGCAGGCGCGATAAACCCTTATCTTGCTTTTGAAACTTTTGAACAGATGATAAACCAAAAAGCTTTACCACCTGAATTGACACTTGATAAAGCGAATGAAAATTATCTGAAAGCGATTCGCAAAGGCATGTATAAGGTTTTTTCGAAAATGGGAATTTCCACTATTCAAAGTTATCGAGGAGCTCAGATTTTTGAAGCAATAGGTTTGGATGAAGATCTGGTTCATGGCCATTTCTCTGGAACACCCTCCAGAATAAACGGTATCGGTATTGAGGAAATTGCTCAAGAAAGTTTGATCAGGCACAGGGATGCACTTGGAGAAGCATCTGAAACAAAGGACATCCTACCAGGGGGAGGATTTTATAATTGGCGTAGGCGCGGAGAATTTCATCAAATAAATCCTGTGATGTCAAACACGCTCCAGGATGCAGTCCGTAAAAATAGCCAGGAGAAATACGATGAATTTTCAAAGCTGGTAAATAATCCGGCTAATTGTATCTCAACACCAAGAAGTTTGTTTGAGTTTGCGGAAGGTTACCCAATTTCAATTGATGAAGTCGAACCGACTGCTGAAATCGTAAAACGCTTTGTGACTGGAGCAATGTCGTTTGGTTCGATCAGCATCGAGTCACACCAAACTCTGGCAATCGCAATGAACCGCATTGGTGGACGCAGCAACAGTGGGGAAGGCGGAGAAGATCCACAGCGTTTCGAAAAAAGAGATAATGGTGACTGGCCGGTGAGTAACGTTAAGCAGGTTGCTTCCGGACGTTTTGGAGTCACTATCAATTATCTCGTGAACTGCAACGAACTCCAAATCAAGGTCGCTCAGGGAGCAAAACCTGGGGAGGGTGGACAGTTGCCAGGAAATAAAGTCAGTGAGGAAATTGCGAACGTCCGCAATTCAACTCCTGGAGTAACACTAATTTCTCCTCCTCCGCATCATGATATTTATTCTATCGAAGATCTTTCTCAGCTCATTTTCGATTTGAAAAATGCAAATCCAAAAGCAAAAATAAATGTCAAATTGGTTGCGGAAGCTGGAGTCGGTACCATTTCCGCAGGAGTTGCAAAAGCTCATGCTGATATTATCACTATTGCCGGACACGACGGTGGGACAGGAGCAGCACCACTGACATCAATAAAACATGCCGGAATTCCATGGGAGCTTGGACTTTCTGAAGCACATCAGACTTTGATGCTGAATCATCTGCGTGGACGGGTGAGGCTGCAGACAGACGGTCAGCTGAAAACAGGTCGTGACGTCGCAGTTGCAGCTTTGTTAGGTGCAGAAGAATATGGTTTTGCGACAATACCACTGATTGCGATTGGTTGTATTATGATGCGCAAATGCCACTTGAATACTTGCCCAGTGGGAATTGCTACTCAAAATCCGGAGTTACGTAAAAAATTCCAAGGTCAGCCCGAACATGTTATTAACTATTTCTTTTTTGTGGCGGAAGAACTACGCAAAATAATGGCGGAATTGGGTTTCCGTAAAATCGACGAAATGATTGGACGCACCGATATGCTAAAGCAGCGTTCTGACATAAAACACTGGAAAGCCAGAAAAGTTGATTTGTCTGCCCTATTGTATCAAGTCTCTGTTGGTGAAGATGACACTCCGTACTGTACCCAGGAACAAGATCATGGTTTGGAAAAACAACTAGATCATCAGATTATAGCTCAAGCAAAAGCTGCTCTTGAAGAAGAAAAGCCTGTTAAAATTTCTTTACCTATCGTCAATGTGAACCGGGCCGTTGGTACAATGTTGAGCAGTCAAATTGCTAGAAAATATGGGGGGAAAGGCCTGGCTGACAACACGATTCATTGCAAGTTCAACGGTTCCGCTGGACAAAGTTTCGGTGCTTTTTTAGCGCATGGAGTGACTCTGGAATTGGAAGGTGACGCCAATGACTATACTGGGAAAGGTTTGAGCGGTGGCCGTCTGATTGTGTATCCACCTACCAGTTCAACCTTTAAGGCAGAAAACAATATCCTGGTGGGTAACACCGTGCTTTACGGTGCAACCTCAGGGGAAGTTTTTTTCCGGGGAATTGCAGGTGAACGTTTTGCTGTCCGTAACAGCGGTGCTGATGCAGTGGTTGAAGGTGTTGGTGACCACGGTTGTGAATACATGACCGGTGGGAAAGTTATTGTTCTAGGAGGATCCGGCAAGAACTTTGCGGCAGGAATGAGCGGTGGTATCGCTTATGTTTTAGATGAAAAGGGGATCTTTGAAGGAAACTGCAACACCGAAATGGTGGATTTAGAAAGCGTTGATGAAACTGAAGAAAAAATCTGGCTACGTGAAACAATTGAACGACATCAGCAATATACAGGAAGTCAAAGGGCGGATAATTTGTTGAAAAACTGGGATGAGGTTCTGGCAAAATTTGTAAAAGTTATGCCGATTGAATACAAGGCAGTTCTGGAAAAATTGCAAAAAATATCCGTAGACTACAACTAGGAAAGAACCGTTTAACATGGGAAAAGATACAGGTTTTTTAGAATTTGAAAAAGAGTCCCCGCCGCTACGTCCGGTTGATGAAAGGGTGCGAGATTTTAAGGAATATGAAACTTTTTTCCCTGCTGAAGACTTACAAAAGCAGGCTGGACGTTGTATGGACTGTGGTGTCCCGTTTTGTCACATGGGATGTCCGCTAGGCAACATGATTCCCGACTGGAACGATCTCGTCTATCGCGGACACTGGAAAGAGGCATTGGCGTCTTTGCACAGTACCAATAATTTTCCAGAATTCACCGGACGTATTTGTCCAGCACCCTGCGAGGATGACTGTGTACTGAATGAACATTATACTTTAGACGCAGTTGAAAAACAGCAGAAAGTTAACGTGGTTACAATTGAAGAAATTGAAAAACACATTGCGGAACGAGGCTGGTCAGAAGGTTGGATCAGACCTCTTCCTCCGAAAAAACTGACCGATCGGCAGATCGCCATTGTCGGCTCAGGACCAGCAGGACTGGCTGCAGCGCAGCAATTACGACGTGCAGGACATGCGGTGACAGTTTTTGAAAAGGATGACCGAATTGGAGGTTTGTTGGTTTACGGAATTCCGGATTTCAAACTGGAAAAAAATATTGTCTCCAGACGTGTTGATCAACTCCGTGCAGAAGGAGTTGAATTCCGGACAGGAGTAAATGTAGGTGTAGATTATTCAGTTGAAGAACTCCGAATCAGTTTTGACGCGATCTTGTTGGCCACCGGTGCACAGCACACGCGAAAACTTCTGGTTGACGGCAGTGAACTGGAAGGTGTACATTACGCAATGGATTATCTCCCTCAGCGTAACCGGGAGGTAGCTGGAGATCTAATTCCAGAGGAACAAAGAATTGAACCAGGTAGAAAAAAAACGGTGATTCTCGGTGGTGGTTTTACTGCTGCTGACTGTCTGGGCAATCTAAATCGGCAGGGCGTAGATCCTCGTGTTCATCAGTTTGAACTTGTAAATATGGTACCGCGTCCGACTCCTGTACATCAAGAAGCAAATCCGGATTGTAGAGCAAATATATTGACGGAAAGCATTTCAGGAGACAGTCTCGGTAGAGTCAAAGCTTTGCAGGCGGTAAATGTAGAATGGAAAGTTGAAACGAGTGGGAAATCCGCCAGCCGACAGGTGACGATGCAGCGGGTTCCAGGTTCAGAGTTCTCTGTGCCTGCGGATTTGATATTACTGGCCATGGGATTTTTAGGTCCAAAAGTCGAAGGCTTGCTGGAGGGACTTGGAGTTGAACTAAATGTTCGCGGAGCAGATAAAACCAGTTCGCCGGAACAGTTGATAAAAATGCTGAAAAACGCACAACCAATGTTTGATGTTTATGCAGATGATAATTTTATGACCAGCGAAGAGGGTGTCTTTGTGGCTGGTGACGCAAACCGCGGAGCATCAATAGTAGTCTGGGCCATCTGGGAAGGACGTGAAGCCGCACGTTGTATTGACAAATATTTAATGGGAACTTCGAGTCTCCCCACAACACCTCAGGCAGAAGTTCTGATTTAACAATAATTTAAAAAATATATAGTGAGTAAAAATAAACTTATTTTTTTGACGTCTTTTGTCATATTTGCGGGATTGACGGTTTACGCTCTCTGGAATGAAGTAGACCGGGGTACCGCTCAGTTAAAGTCCAGCATCAGTGGAGTAATCCTTACGGCTCCGGGTGTAGGTGGTGGAATTATTAAAACCGATAATGCACACGTTTTGCTCTTCGATCCGGAGACACTTGATCTGGTTGCTTCAAAAATTATAAACCCTTTTTTACCACCCTTAACATTTAGTATCGGACAGGATGACGCAGGAAAGACCCTGAGCGGTCACTATCGGCTGCTTGTTCTTACTGATAAAAATGGTAATCCAAACCGTCCTTCTTCAGGAGAAGTAATTGGACCGCTTTCCCCACCAATTTTACTTGGAACAGAGGGTTTGGAATATTCAGTGGACCGCCCTTTCCAAAGTTTTCCGGAGGAATTATTATCAGCAAAAACGGATAATCCGGCAACAAGCATCAGTGGTACCATTACAGTTGCTCCAGACCAACAGGGCCAGCTTTCCCCAACAGACAGTCTAGTTATCATGCTTTTTGACCCGAAACAGGGACGTCCCGTGGCGATCAAAATGTTCGAGGATTTTAATCCACCGCAAAAATTCAGTATCGGCCAGGCAAATGCGATGAGTGGACAAACCCTGAACGGTAAATACTCACTACGAATTTTAACAGACAAAAACAACCAGCCTTTTCAATCCGTTCCGGGAGAAATAATTGGACGTTCGAATAACTTATTATCTATGGGAACTGCTGATGTGAAGTTTGTGCTGGATCAGTCATATACTCGCTGATCTAACTGCGAAATCATGTTTAATACAGAGCTTAAAAAATAACTTCTGGTCTGGCAATATTGAGGGCGCGATCAATGTTTTCACGAAAACAGACTCGATTTGGAAATCCACCAGGCTGAAGATAACTTTCCTGAGGTATAATCTGCTCAATTTCCCGATTCTTTTTTGTGATTGTCATTTGTTGACCACTGCGCCCCAAGCCGCTCATTTTGAAGCGATAGCGGGCTTCCAGCAATTCTTGATGAATCCTGAGGAAACATAAAACATAATCCATGTTAGGAAACTCACGAGAATCAGGCGGAATCAACTTGACCTCGGTCCAATCCGCTTTTCGTTTTTGATATTTTTCTAGGAAACGAAATTGTGTTTTAAAAGTCTGTAGAAAGTTTTGCAGAATTGGATGCAGCTGAATCGGCAAATCCAGCCTTCCGCCTTCAGAGAGAACGTCATCTCCGCCAAAAAGCAAAAACAAACTACCCTGTTTATCTGTAATCGGGCAGTCTGTTGACAAATTAAAATTCCAATCACGGCTCTCCTCCCCGCCGGGCTGCAGCAAAAGATCTTGAACGATAATCAGTTTTTCCTGAATATCCCAATGAGCATCACCTTTTTCCTTGATCGCTTTTTTTAGACCGTGTGCCAAGACAAGCTGAACCGTTTTGACGGTAACACCAGCAGCACTCATGTTACGCACACGAAGCTTGCCTTCAATAACTCCACCCTGATCCCAGTTTTCACCTTCAATTTCAATTTGATACTCAAAAGGCTGTTGAAAAAATGTGCTTCTCATCTTATTCCTTTTTCATTGTCTTGGAATTGGTTGACTCCTTAAGAAAGCTGGAGTCGTTGTTGTAAAATATTTATAATTTCCTGATGGATTACTTCAATGTCCTGCTCACCGTTAATGCAGACAAAACGTTCAGGTTCTGCTGCCGCCAACTCCTGAAAACCTTGAGCAACACGTTTGAAAAAACTTGATGATTCTAAATCGAGACGATCTTTTTTCACAAGTTCCTGTCGGTGCTCAAGACGTGAAGCAACTGTTTCCGGAGAAATATTCAAAAGGATGGTTAAATCTGGTAAGTACGGTTTGATACAGTGAGCGACTATAGACTCAATACATTTTAAATTCAAACCTCTACCGTAACCCTGGTAAGCAACCGTTGAGTCATGAAAACGATCACATAGAACAATTGTACCAGAAGCTTTTGCAGGCAGGATTGAATCATAAAGATGCTGTATACGGTCGGCCAGATACAGCAGCAATTCGCTTTCCGGTTGAAGTTCTTCATGTTCCGGATTGAGCAGGATTTTCCGTATTTGCTTGCCGATTACTGTACCGCCAGGTTGACAAGTTTTGAGTACTGAGCAACCCTGTTCTTTCAGCCAGTCTGTCGCTTTTCCCAGCTGGGTGCTCTTTCCGCAGCCGTCAAGTCCTTCAAAAGTAATAAGTTTTCCGGAATCCATGGAATGGATGTAAAAAATAGCAGGGAAGGGAATTATTTATTTTTATCGTAAATTGTATAGACTTTGTCTTTGATTGCACTGTGCGATTTTTGCGCAGCCCTAATCACAGTGTTACACGCTTGTTTGAATTCTTTTACTTCTTCAGGATTATCGTGTGTTTTTTCAAAGTTTTTAAAACTCTCATATAGGATTTCAACATCTTTTTTTAGATTTTTCTTCACCACAATTGCTTTAGGCAAATTAGTTTTCAAATCATCTTTAGATTTGCAGCTGAGAACTTCCGCTCCCACCATTTTCAATGAATCCCCTTTAGTTGAGACTGAATGGAATTGTTGCTGCGTCTCTTCAGGAGCCTTCTTAACGGTGTCGAGAGAAGCACCCTCGCCGTTTCCAAATTTTATTTCCCCTTCTTGCTTTGCTGATTCTGTTGCTTCTCCCATATATTTACTTAAATCAGGTTGAAAATAAAAAATCATTCAATATCATAACAAATTTTTTGTGCCAACGAATGCTTGAGTTGTTCTTTAAATTGTTGTAAATTAGCAGGAAATTCAATTTTATAATAGTAGAAATACTTAATTAATGTTCTTATCTGTTATTTAGTCTACTATGGTTTTATTAAAGAAAAAAGCCAAACCGGAAAAAATTATTTTATCAGAGGATATTTACATCCTCTGGAGGGATGGGCATGAAAGTCACATAAGTTATTTTGATCTGCGTGACGCCTGTCCATGCGCAAGTTGTGTTGATGAGCTCAGTGGTGAAAAAACTTTGGATTCAAACACTATCCCTAAGGATATTAGACCCTTAAAAAGTGAATATGTGGGTAATTATGCGCTTCGTGTTTACTGGAGCGATAAGCATGATACAGGTATCTTTCATTATAAGATGCTTAGGGATTTCGAAAAATCTACCTAGTTTTGGCCAAATATTGATTGAGAACAAACTAAAGAAAGAGGAGAAAGATGCTTCAAATTGAGGGTGATTTACTTGCAGCAGAACTGAAAATAGCCTTCGTGGTGGCAAGATTCAATGAATTTGTATGTGAGCGTTTGCTTGAAGGCTCTCTTGATACTATGACACGTCACGGAGGAAATAAAGATAACGTAACAGTCTTACGTGTGCCGGGAGCTTTTGAACTTCCATTAGCGGCAAAAACACTTGCAGCTAGTGGTAAATATGACGCTGTCGTATGCTTGGGCGCAGTGATTCGCGGAGAAACATCACATTACGATTACGTTTGTGCAAATGCTTCAAGTGGAATTGCATCCGCTTCGCTGGAAACCGGGATCCCAGTTAGTTTTGGTCTCCTGACAACGGATACCATTGAACAAGCCATTGAACGTTCTGGTACAAAAGCTGGAAACCAGGGTCGTGATGCGACAGTTTGCGCAATTGAAATGGCACGTCTTTTAAAACAATTATCGGAGGCATAGTAACTGCATTAGGATAGCGGTAACACCGGAGGAAAAACTTTTTCTGCACGATTTTTTCTGAATCGAGCAACATAATCCGGTTAACCTGAAGCCGCAAAGGAGAAAGATGAATTCTTCGCTTAAGCATATAGTTTTGCAGTTGGAAGACCTAACTAAGCAAGACATTTCAATAGGTATGGGTCTGGACCTACTAGAATCATCGGCAAAGACGCGTAAGGACTTGATCATGATCAACGTTATGCGTGATTCTTTAAACGAGGTTTTATTTGAGGAGAGTCAGTGCCTAAATTAGTAAAGCTTATAGGGTGAGAATTTAATCTTACCCTAAGCTAAACTTATAACTGCTCAAACTTTTTCTCCAATTTTTCCGTCATTAACGGATCAGGCTTTTCTGCCAAATGTTTCCTTCCCTGCTTTAACTTAGCCCTGATTGCAACAAACAAAAAAATGTTTGAGGTAATTGCCTTTGATGCCGATGATACCCTTTGGCATAACGAGTCTATCTTCACAATGACTCAAATAAAGTTCCGTGAAATGCTTTCGTCTCATGGAAAGGAAGTTGTTGATCAAACTTTATTTTCTACTCAGATAAAAAATCTGCAGCATTTTGGCTATGGAATAAAAGGCTTCATACTTTCCATGATAGAAACTTCGATAGAGCTTACAGATGGAGAAGTTAGCGGAAATGAAATTCAGCGAATTCTAAATTTTGGCCGCGAGATGTTAGAAGCTCCGATAGAATTATTACCACATACTCGAGAGGTAATTGAAGAACTTTCTCAAAAATATTCCCTCTTCCTGATCACCAAAGGTGATTTGATTGATCAGGAAACCAAAATTGCCCGTTCCGGATTGGCTGAATTTTTTGACGCTGTAGAAATAGTGAGTGATAAAACTGCAGAAGTATATAGTAAGATTCTCTACCGTCACAAAATTGAAGCTTCAAATTTTTTGATGATTGGGAATTCGATGCGCTCCGACATTGTGCCAATTGTCAAAATTGGTGCACATGCTGTTCATATTCCTTATTTATCAACATGGGAGCACGAACAGGATCATCCTCCGATGGATTCAAAACATTTTAGTAAATTGGAACACCTCGGATTATTACCTGAGTTGATCAAGGAAAAAGAATGACCGCTCCGTTACTGGAAGGACTTAAAGTCGCGTTGGTGCACGATTGGCTAACTGGTATGCGTGGTGGAGAAAAGTGTCTGGAGGTGCTTTGTGAACTTTTCCCGGATGCAGATTTATACACCTTACTTCATCAGAAAGGAAAGCTTTCACAAAATATTGAATCAAGGTCGATCAGGACATCTTTTGTGCAACACCTGCCTTTTGGTTTAAAAAAATACCGTCACTATCTGCCTCTTTTCCCTCTTGCAATCGAGCAATTTGATTTGAGTGCATACGACCTGATTGTAAGCTCCAGCCATTGTGTGGCAAAAGGCGTCAGGCTTAACAACTCAACCTATCACATCTCATACGTTCATACTCCAATGCGTTATGTCTGGGATCAGTTTAATACCTATTTTCGTCAGCCCCGAACTTCATGGCCTGTCAGAATTGGTGCGGAATTAATGCGTCCTTATTTGCAACGCTGGGACCGTAATACAGCAAAGCGAGTAGATACTTTTCTGTGTAACAGTAATAACATACGCAAAAAAATTCTTGAGTATTATGGGCGTGAATCGCAGGTAATTTACCCACCAGTTGATCTTTCACGATTCAAACCCGGAGATACAAAAGCGGATTATTACTTGATGGTAGGAGCTTTTGCACCTAATAAAAGGGTGGATTTAGCTGTTCATGCTTTTAATAAACTTAAACTTCCACTTAAAATATCGGGTAGCGGTCAGGACGAAGAATACTGCAGATCTATTGCTGGTGAAACCATTGAGTTCCTGGGTACTCTTTCAAATGAAAAACTGTTAGAATTATACCAGCAGGCTAGGGCTTTAGTTTTTCCTGGAGAGGATGATTTCGGCATCACACCACTGGAAGCCCAGGCTTGCGGCACCCCTGTGATTGCCTTTGCCGCTGGAGGCGTATTGGAAACTGTAACTGATCAGACAGGTTTGTTTTTTAAAGAACAAAATGTGGAAGCACTTGTTAAAGCAGTTGAGATAATGGAACGTAAATGGGAAGTGTTTGTACCAGAAAAATTTCAGGAACAGTTGTCTCGTTTTGGTAGAGGGCATTTCAAAGAACAAATGGCACATGCCATTGAATTCGGCTATCGACAATGGAAAGAAAAATTTTAAAAAAGTATAAGAATCTTCTTTATTGCATCAAAATCAGCATAATCCTGCTTTTGTCTGCGGTATCTATTGGAGCTTCTTCGGCATACGCTTTTTTTGAAAATCAGGCACGTTACGCGTTCAAGCATAGCTGGCTACCAATGCTGATTGATGAATCTCCAGAAAAAAGATTTCAGGCCATGCAGGCTTTTTTAAATTATCCGGATTGGGGTTTGCCCGTCCTGCGGAATTCAATCAAGAGCCTGGAGACAGAAAATTTGTCCTGGCAAATTGGAATGCTGATTGGAATGTTGGGTGACCAGACAGATGTTCCGTCTTTGCTAAAACTTTTGCCTAAATTGGAGGATAACCACCAGTCAACTGTCTGGCTTGGCTCAATGCAGCGTCTTTACTGGAAAAACCGGATTCCAGACGGACCTCCTCTAAAACTTAAAGGGATGACTATAAATTATTTTGGGGGAAAACTCACAGTTGAGAACAAAGAGAAGACAGTAGATCTAAAGTTTCGGATTGAGAATCCTGCTTACTCACCTCGTTTCATCCGCGTGAGTGCCCATTTTTGGAAAACAAGTAATCAGGAAAATCTTCCCTCAAAATATTTTTGGTTGCCTGCAGGCGGAAAAATAGAATCAAAAATACATTCTAAGTTCTCCCCAGTTGAGCATACGAATGATGTTCGTCTGGATTTCCGCATTTGGGAAGTAGGACTCAATAAAGTGTTACTACATGAGACCTTCAAAATCAAACTCAACAAAAATTCTATTTCACCCAACAGTAATTAATACCATAATTTTTTAGATGAAAATAAATAATGTTGATGTATATCAATTTTTTTACGTTAGCTGTAGTTTTATCTTGAAATAGTACTAATTAGGTGCTAATTTGATTATTAATAAATAATAGCGATGCTGAAATTATCTAAAAAGACTGATTACGCCATTATTTTGTTGGCCCATCTGGGGGGACAAATAGATCCAGTAAGCGCACAGGAAGTGGCCTCCATTTACAAACTACCTTATCCCATGGTGGCTAATATCCTGAAGCAATTGCTTTCTTCGGGATTGATAAAGTCCACCCGGGGACAAAATGGTGGCTATGTTTTGAGGCGCTCCGCAGGTGATATTAATTTATCTGAAATAATCCGAATTACTGACAGCACTTTTGCATTAGTAGAATGCGTTCATGAGGAGGATGCATGTAAAGTCTACCAGTGTTGCCCCACAAGTAGACCGCTGATTGCTTTACATCATAAAATTCAGCAATTTGTTGAAGACACGACATTAGCCAACATTATTGAAGACACGAAATCTAAAAACTTTAGAGTAAAGAAATCTTCTTATGAAACTGCCCATTTATCTTGATTACAACGCTACCACGCCCGTTGATCCGCAAGTTGTGGAGGCAATGATGCCATTTTTCACAGAATCATTCGGAAATGCCGCCAGTCGCAATCATGCTTTTGGCTGGCAGGTTGAACAAGTAGTAGAAGATGCACGAGAATCTATTGGCAGCGCAATTGGAGCAAGCGGTAAGGAAATTGTTTTTACAAGTGGCGCTACTGAATCAAACAATCTGGCAATTTTAGGGGTAGCTGAATTTTACCAGAAGAAGGGTAAACATATCATCACAAGTCCAATCGAACACAAAGCGGTGATTGATCCTTGTCAAGCTCTGGAACAGCGTGGCTACGAAATCACCTTTCTAGATGTAGATAAAGACGGCTGCATCGATCTAAAGCAACTAGAAGAATCAATTCGCGAAGACACCATTCTGGTTTCATTGATGGCCGGAAATAACGAAATAGGTACACTCAATCCGCTTAAGGAAATTGGTGAAATAACACGCGCAAAGGGAGTCATTTTTCATACAGACGCAACACAGGCTGTTGGGAAAATCCCAATTGATGTTGATGAGATGAAAATTGATCTTCTTTCGATGACAGCACACAAGATGTATGGACCAAAAGGGGTGGGTGCGCTATATGTTAGACGCAAAAAACCACGTGTCCGTTTGTCACCAATTATGTTCGGTGGAGGCCATGAACGTGGTATGCGCTCCGGTACATTGAATGTGACAGGAATTGTAGGATTTGCAAAAGCTTTGGAATTATCAATATCAGAAATATCTTCAGAAGCAGAACGTTTGATTGGATTACGTCAAAGGCTTTTTGAACGATTGTCTGCCGAATTAGATTATATTTTTCTAAATGGACACCCCACCCAGCGTTTACCGAATAACTTGAATTTGAGCTTTGGATATGTTGAAGGCGAAAGTTTAATGATGGGCGTCAGTGATCTGGCTGTTTCTTCAGGATCTGCCTGTACTTCTGCCAGTCTTGAACCTTCATATGTTTTGCGTGCGTTGGGAGTAGGTGACGATTTGGCACACTCTTCCATCCGTTTCGGTATGGGACGTTTTACGACGGTTGAAGAAGTTGACTATACAGCAGATAAAATAATAGTTGCAGTCAAACGCCTCCGTGAAATGTCTCCGCTTTATGAAATGGTGAAAGAAGGCGTAGATTTATCTACTGTAGAATGGTCATCCCATTAATCTAAAAAATTTAATTTATAATAAAAAAGGAGCAAAAATGGCTTACAGTGAAAAAGTTATCGATCATTATAGCGAGCCCAGGAATGTTGGGAGTCTTGACAAAAGTGACAATAGTGTCGGAACTGGACTAGTTGGCGCACCAGAATGCGGAGATGTAATGAAACTACAAATTCAGGTAGACCCTGAAACAAAGGAAATCGTCGATGCTAAATTCAAGACTTTTGGTTGCGGATCCGCAATCGCAAGTTCAAGTCTGGCTACAGAATGGGTCAAGGGGAAAAGTATTGATGAGGCAATGTCAATTCAGAACACAGAAATTGTAGAAGAACTTTCACTACCACCAGTAAAAATTCATTGCTCAGTTTTAGCAGAAGACGCGATTAAAGCAGCAATTACTGACTACAAAAGCAGAAACCAAGACTGAGTTGTAGCGCAGATATTTTAAATCCAAGCTATGGCTTTTGACCAACCCGCCTGTAATAAGTGCGAGACCACTCTGGTTTCGCAGCTTTTTTGTTTTTCCTGCAAAACTCTCCAGCATTTTCCAAAGGGAATTGATTTCTTTGAAGTGCTGGGTTTTCCTGTCAGCTTTGAGATAAAATCAGCAGAATTGGAACTACGCTATCAAGAGCTTTCTCTTGAGCTACATCCGGACTTTTATGGTTCTTCTTCTGAATCGGAAAAACTTTTAAGCGAAACAGCTACTGCTATTTTAAACTCCGCATACAAA
>SHAT01000045.1 GCA_004213175.1 Pseudomonadota bacterium
TTTGATGTGATGGATGGGGGCGGTTGGGAAGCGTACTACAACTCAATTCGATTAGCAATTTACTGCGCGGTTTTTGGATCAGGATTGATTTTCTTAGGCAGCTATCTTGTGGAAAAAGCACGCGGTATCATGTGGCTACGTAATATTTTACATCTAAGTGCCATGCTCCCTCTTGCAGTTCCAGGGCTTGTTTTAGGTATCGCCTATATTTTCTTTTTCAATCATCCTAACAATCCTTTGGGCTTCCTTTACGGTACTATGGGGATTCTTGTGATCTGCACTATTACTCATTTTTACACAGTCAGTCACCTCACCTGTCTCACAGCACTTAAGCAGCTTGATCCAGAATTTGAAGCCGTAGCCATCTCGCTGAAAACTCCTGTATGGCGTACATTTGGAAAAGTTACTCTCCCTGTTTGCCTTCCAGCCCTTCTGGATGTTGGAAGCTATTTATTCTTAAATGCAATGACCACGGTTTCTGCTGTTGTATTTCTCTATTCTCCTGAAACTATGCTAGCCTCTGTCGCTGTGCTGAACATGGACGACGCTGGTGACATAGCACCCGCAGCGGCAATGGCTATGATGATTGTCTATACTTCTGCTTTCTTTCGAGTCCTACATGCTATTTTTTCAAATTATCTAAAACGCCGTACACAAATATGGCGGAGTCAGTGAGAAAATAGATTATAAAACAGAGAATGTAATAATTATTTTGTTAAATAGAGCAGATTTTATTTAAGTTACTTTTAGCACTTCAACTTTGAAGATCAAGTCCGCATTAGGTGGAATCCCCATCGAGGGAACACCCTGGGTACCATAGGCAAGCCTAGAAGGGATTTTGATTTGCATCTTTGTTCCTTGCCTCACATCTTTGAGAGCAATGTCCCATCCGTCAATTACACTGCCTTTTCCTAAATCAAACTCAAAAGGACGCCTCTTGCTTCGGCTGCTGTCAAACATGGAAAAGTCCTTTGCCAACCAGCCTTCATAGTGAACTTTGATGTTGCTTCCATCTTCAGATTTCTTGCCATGTCCAGGCCGTTCTGTATAGACTTGAATCCCAGAACTTCCTGTTTTAAATGCTACATCGAGTGCTAATTGTGGACGCTTATTTATTTTTTTGCTTTGCTGTTGCACTGCCGTGGAAGTAGCAACTTTCATCTATCTGCATTTAAATATGGAAGGTGATTGTGCTGAGAGGACCGTCATTTGGATAGGAGCTTTGTTGGCACCTTGAGCGACCCCTTTATTTACGTCAAGATATAAATTTATTGTTGTTCCCTGAAGGAGGTATTTACCTGATTGAACTTCCGCACTACCTTCAAGCAAAATGGTTTGCAAAATTTCATCAAAACTGGCCCGATTTGCTTTTGCTACTCGTCCTGGTTGTTCAAAACAAACTTCCTGTTCCGCTTGGATGGATTTTAACTCCTGTGAGTCACTGAGCCTCAAAGTAATTTTTCCAGCGTGAATATAAAGATCATCTGGTGTTCTTTCCATTTCAACATTACCTTCAAACATTGCCTGATGTTTCTTGTTATCTAGTACTGCACGCGAGGCAAGTAAAGTGACTTTTTGCGGTTCTGAATTTGATTGATTTTCATCACCTGTTTTCTGGCCCTTGACTCCAGAATCCTCATTTACACTATTTGTTTCAAGCTGACTCAGGTTTGCTTCAACAAGAATACGACCTTCTTTACTTGTATCCTTACCTCCCAAAGTTGCATGCTGACGTATCAAATCCAAAAGTAAAGTATCACTACGTGCCATGCCCTGATCTGCTTTCATTAAGACATTTCCCTGAAGCTCCAAAGTTTGTTTTTGTGGCACCAGAATCTTTTTCACAGCAGAAGAATCTGCGACATTTTTAGTTATTTCGGGAGCAGTCTCTGTATAAACAGCATAATCTGAACGCACTTCCCGATCCCATTGTTTGACCTGAACTCCCCCTTCTCCAATCAATTTTTCGAAGTTACTGTCTGTTCCTGATACAAGACGGAGTTTTGCTGTAGTTAAATCTATATTTTCACGAGGAATAAATCCTTTGACATTACCGCGAAAGACAGCAGCGTTTTCGTTGAAGTCAGTGCTGAATTCATCTGCCTGAATTTTTATCTGCTCTGTTGAAGCATATCGAAAAATTATATCACGCTGTTTTGGCCCTAAAAATATCGGAAATGCCTCGAGAAAATCTTCGGGGTTCTGATATGTTTTGTCCAGCATTGGGATAAACATTGCTGCTAGTGCTTTGGTGAAACCTTCCCTCTGGAGGTGATCCAAAGTATTACGTGTGATTTTGAAAGCGTTTGTCGGAGAAGCAAAGCTAAATCGACTAATTTTCCAAGCTGATTCTAAAACAGTAAAACATAGAAGAAACAAAACAATCGTTATTATTTTAAAGATTTTCTGCATAGACATGCAAAGAGTAAGTTGTTTCATCTTAAGTTTCTTGAAGTCGAAGACGTGCCCGCCGTTTTACATAAGCAGCTTCTATGAAAGAAGAGAAAAGCGGGTGTGGCTTTAGTGGTTTTGACTGCAGTTCCGGATGATACTGACAGCCAATAAACCAAGGATGTTCGGGCAGTTCTATAGTTTCAACTAAATCCCTTTCCGGATGCTTTCCTGTAATACTGAGTCCTGCTTCCTCAAACTTTGGAACAAATTCGTTCATCACTTCATACCGATGCCGATGGCGTTCCGAAATAGTCGTTTTGTTATAAACTTTCGCAATCAAGCTACCTTCAGCAAGCACTGTAGTTTGGCTACCGAGACGCATAGTTCCACCAGTTTCTTCGTGTCCAGATTGTTCAGGCATCAGGTCAATCACATTTTTAGGATGATCAGGCCTATATTCGCCAGAATCAGCTTCTTCAATCCCGACAACATTCCGGGCAAATTCTACAATAGCCATTTGCATACCAAGACAGATTCCGAAAAAAGGTTGCTGCTGGGTACGTGCGATTTTGATAGAAGCGATCTTTCCTTCAGTTCCTCGACCACCAAATCCTGGAGCAACCAAAATCCCATCCATATTTTCCAGTTGCTCAACTACGTTTTCCTCATTCAATAATTCTGAATCTATATAGTGCAGTTGGACTTTAAGACGATTTGAAATTCCTCCATGCAAAAGTGCTTCATTGATACTTTCATAGGAATCTCGATTCGCGACATATTTACCGATAAAAGCAATATCCACCTTATCATGGGGATTATTATAATTTTCAATCAAATCAATCCAAGGCTGCAGTTTTGGACTTCCGGTCCACATCTGCAAATAACTCATAATAGTATTGTCCAGTTCCTGCTGATGAAACATAAGTGGCGCTTCATAAACCGATTCTACGTCAAGTCCATTTACTACTGAGTTTTCCGGTACATTGGTAAACAAGGAAATTTTGCTACGTACCTTCTCGGTAAGCATTTCTGATGTGCGACAAATTAGTATGTCAGGTTGAATCCCAATTTCTCTTAGCTTACCCACACTGTGCTGAGTGGGTTTAGTTTTCATTTCTGCTGTCTTAACGATTAAAGTCAAGTGAACAAACAAAGTATTTTCTTTACCGTGATCATGTCTGTATTGACGAATTGCTTCGAGGAAAGGCAGGGATTCAATATCACCCACTGTCCCACCTATTTCAACTATACAAATATCCGCGTTTTTCGCTGATCTGGAATTTGTATCAGTATCTGACAATATGGCGGCATCTGAAATTGTATTTTTTATTTCATCAATCACATGTGGAATAACCTGTACTGTCGCGCCTAAATATTCGCCAGCACGTTCTTTCCGGATTACAGAATCATATATTTGACCGGTGGTTCGGTTATGTCTCCGGGTCAGAACCGCGTTTGTGTATCGTTCATAATGACCTAAATCGAGATCCGTTTCTGCGCCATCCTCAGTGACAAATACTTCACCGTGTTGAAAAGGGTTCATAGTTCCTGCATCCACATTGATGTATGGATCCAACTTCATCAGGCTAATAGTCAAACCTCTTGATTCCAGTAGTGCGCCTATTGAAGCAGCGGCAATCCCTTTCCCTAATCCAGAGACTACACCACCAGTGATGAAGATAAATTTTGTTTGCATATTTAAAAAAGGTTTCTTTTTATAGAGTTGGGTATCAATTAAAAAAACAGTTGAACTTTAGTCCAGCCGAAAATTTTTCTCAAGTTAATTTCAAGTATCATTCTCCAGAAATATGTACAACAATATTTCTGAAACTTCCACGGGTTCGATGTTCCCAGAGAAAAATGCCTTGCCATGTGCCTAAGAGTAAGGTGCTTTCATTAATAGGAATCTGCTCTGATGTGGAGGTCAAAGCGCTCCGGATATGAGAAGGCATATCATCAGGACCTTCCATAGTGTGAGTATAACCTATATCGTTTTCAGGAACCAGCTTTCCAAAAAAATATTCCATATCCTTTTGAACATCCAGATCTGCGTTTTCCTGTATAACGAGACTTGCCGAAGTATGACTGATGAATAGATTGCAAATTCCACAAACAATATTAGAAGTTTTTACAACTTGCTGTACTTCACCTGTAATTTCTCGTAGACCCTTGCAATGTGTTTTAATTTTAATGACCTGCTGGAAATTATGCATTTCAAATCTGTGCTTCAAGTGACAGGAAGTTCAATCGTAAAACAAACACCTCCTGAATCAAGATTCCGGAAACGTGTAAAACCGTTATGATCTGAAATTGTTTGACTGACAATGGTCAAACCAAGCCCTGTCCCATGTTCTTTAGTAGTCGTGTATGGCTCAAAAAGCTGATCCGAGATTTCAGCAGAAATACCTGTTCCATTATCTTCTACATCCATAAAAATAATGTTCAAATCTGGAACGTGCCTCGTACGGACAATAATTTCGCCTTGACGTAAAATACGTGAAAGCGTTCCTTTTTTTTCAATTGAACTGATAGCATTATCCACCAAATTAATTACAACACGTCGAATTTGTTCGCCGTCCAGAGGTAGTTGAGGGAGAGCTTCTGTCAGTTCAGTTTTAAGTGAAATTCTAGAAGGCATATTTTCATGGTACAGCTGGAGAGCTTCCTTTATAATCTCGTTAAGATTATTCAACTGAGGATTTGATTCAGGAATTTTGGCAAAATTTGAAAACTCACTGACCATCCGTTTGAGTTGTTGAACTTCATTGATTATAGTTTGAGTTGACTGCTGTAAGGCGACATTATCAGAAACTTCCGCAGCATATTTACGATGGATACGTTCTGCAGAAAGTTGAATAGGAGTGAGGGGATTTTTTATTTCATGGGCAATGCGCCGAGCAACTTCACGCCACGCTCTTGCACGTTGAAGACGCTGGATTTCAGTAATATTGTTATAAACACAGACCATCCCTGCGGGCTGACCCTCGCTGTTTTGAAGCAAAAGAAGTGTTGCTGAGACTTGAACAGGACCCTCTTTTTTGTGAACAATCAAATTACGTGAAATGGAGCGTTCTTTTTGAGTTTCAATTTGCTGAACCATTTCTTCAAACATTTGCAGTGATTCTTTTTCCAAAACCTCCCGGTAGTGTTTGCTTCCTTCTGCAGAGTACTTTAACTCTAGCATTTGCTTAGCAGAATGGTTCAAAATTTCAATATGACCGTCGATATCAAGTGACATTACCCCAGTAGTAATATTTTCCAGCACCAGCTCAACAAACCGGATTTGGCTTCGAAGAGTCTGGTGACTTTCCTGAAGATTTTTTGTTGTTTTATTAAGTGCAACCTGATGTTCAAGCAGGTCTCGGCTCATTGAATTAAAGGACTGCATGAGCAGGGCAAAGTCCTTATCTAGAGGCCCACGAAGTTTTACCTGGAAACCTAGTTCACCTTCCGACACACGTTGAGTTGCAAGAGCCAGATCTTCAATAGGCTGGACAAAACCACGTGCTAGATAAAAGGCTAACCAGGTTGCAACAAATATTATAAAGAGTGTCATCAAAAGAAAAATCAACAAAAAATAACCTCGTACCAAATCTTCAGATTCAGTCAAAAACTGGGTGTTTTGATCTTGTGCGATTATCTGGTTGATTGCAACCGAAATATTTGGTGTGGCAGGGAAAAAAACTTCTAAATAATATTGTTTACTTTCAAACATGACAGGCCGTATGTGACGGTATAGTAGTCGGCCATTCTGCTCTTCAGTAAACCAGAATTTTTTTTTAGTCCTTATTTGATGCCACTCCTTAAAGGATGGACTGCTCCAGTAGACTTGTGAAATTTCGTTTTGTAACCATTGCTGGAGCAACTCCTGATCTTCAGTATAAAGTGTCACATTCGCTGCTATTTTCTTCAAATGTTTCACTTTACTAAATTCTCCCATGCTTTTTTCCAAATGGTTTTCCCATATCAAATTCTGGAGTTCCAACGTTTGGCGCAGATTATTATGATAAGCTTCCGAAACATTTTGGGCGCTGTGGATCATGGTCTCCTGTTGACCTTTGAGCCATGATTCAAGATTTGTGGCAATGAAGAAACTTGCAAAAAGGTGAAAGCCCATTGCCGGTAAAGAAAGTACAATAAAGGAAGTAATAAGTTTTGTTTTAAGATTGACACCCAGAACGTGTCGCCGTCGTTCATATGAAAGCTTGAGCAGATTGCGTGCGATCATATAGAAAACGATTGCGAGTAGTACTATATTTACATTGATAGCTACAAAAACCATCAACTGTGATCCGGATTGCTCTAAAAAAGAAAATCCCTGACGCATGCTGAACATGAGAAGCACAATCAGTAATAGCAATAAGACAACAACAACCAGCATCCTATTACGAAAATTTGGATCAGTTGCGATTAACTCTTTGTAGTTTTTGCGTATTTCCTGGAAACGTGATGGCATTTTCGCTCTAGGTATAAGGAGGGATGATTAAAAACCTGTATTGGAAATTCATGATTTCTAACCAGATTCCATGATTCCTTGTTTATTGTGCCTGAATTGATTTGTAATAATCGTCTTTATTTTTCTTGTGCTCAGATTCAACTGTGTATTCTTCACTATGTTTTACCAAAAGTTGATTCGCTTCAAAGCGCTGACCTTTCATTTTTCCTTCAACAACAACACCTTGACCTTCACGAAACAAATCAGGTTTGACTCCGGCATAAAATACATGGATGAACTCATTATCGTCTTCAGTAATATTGAAATAAAGCTGAATCTCTTTTGCATTCCATTCAACACTGCCTTTTTGAACTAATGCCCCAATACGGATTGTCTTGTCTTCAAAATTGCTTGGGCTGGCCAGTACTTCCTGAGGGGTATAAAAGAAAACGGTTGTTTCCTGCAATTCCTGAACAGACATTGCTATTATTACAGCAAGGATCAGTGCTCCACCTATTACAAATTTAGTTCTTGTTTTCATATTATTTTCGAGTCCTGAATCCCGGAGGACTTCTCGGTGACTCGTTTTTCAAGTAAGGAAACTGCATCGTTAGTTGTTTTTAAACGATGTTTAGTCAAAAAAATATAAACAACAAAAGTAACCAGCCAAATAACGTAAGTAGCCACTACGTATTCTATTCCAATAAGCATTTAACCCTCTGTTTCTGCAAGAAGTTGATTTAGTTTGTCCGTATGTTTTTCAGTTTGGTAACGCAGAAGCAGCAAGTAAAAATAGAACAACAGCATCACTAGAGTTGAAGCAAGGAGAGGAATAAGAAGCTCTTGCGGCATGGATGGTTTTACTTCTCCTGAGTCGACATTAAAAAGAGTAGACGGTTGATGTAAAGTTCTCCACCACTCTACTGATTTGTGAATGATTGGAATATCTAGGAAACCTATGATTCCTATGACAGAAGCCAGCCGCGCTTCTTTATCTCTGTCATTGACAGACATCCGCAACAGGAAATAACCCATAAAGATTAAAAAAAGCAAGAGCGTTGTTGTCAGACGTGCGTCCCAAACCCAGTAAGTTCCCCAGGTCGTTCGACCCCAAATTGCCCCTGTTATCAAAACAAGAACACAAAAAATCTGTCCGACTTCCGCAGATGCTTTTGCGATTTGATCAAACATTAATTCACGCTTCCACAAGTAGGCGATACTGTAGACAAAGACAATAAAAAACGCCAGGTATGCTGCAATCACTGAAGGCACATGAAGATACATTATTTTTTGCGGGAATCCCTGGCTGGTTTCTATAGGCAGTTTCAAAAAAATCCAAAGACCACAAATGAGGAGCCCTAACATTGAAACCAATTCCAGATAGAAAATTATTTTTTTCATGTTATGCCTCCAGTTTTTCCTTTAATAAGCGATTGATCACGGCAGGATTACCTTTACCTCGTGTTTGTTTCATCATCTGCCCCACAAAGAAACCTATCAATTTTGTTTTTCCTGCACGATATTGCTCAACCTGCTCCTGATTTGCTGCAAGCAGTTCTTCTGCAATCTGTCCTAGTTTTCCTGCATCTGATATCTGCTTTAAACCTTTTTCTTCTATTATATGGGCTGGTGTTTTGGCTGAATTCAGCATTTCTTCAAAAATTGTTTTTGCAATTTTATTACTTATTTCACCACTTTCAATTAATTTTGTCAGATCGGCTAGATTTTCAGGAGTAATCTTTATTTCATGAAGCGATTTTCCGGACTCATTCATCACACGTGTCAATTCACCAATTACCCAGTTACAGGCGATTTTGGGAGAAGCACCATAGCTTAATATGTTCTCAAAATATGCTGAAATTTCTTTGCTGACAGAAAGCACTTCCGCATCATAAACACTTAATCCGTGTTCTTCCATAAAACGCTGCTTTTTTGTCTCAGGTAGTTCAGGCAGATTTTTACGAAAGGTTTCAATAATTTTAGTAGACAGATGTACCAGCGGCAAATCCGGATCTGGGAAGTAGCGATACTCATCAGCTTCTTCTTTGGAACGCATACTGAAAGTGACTTTTCGGTCAGGATCCCAGAGTCTTGTTTCTTGGATTATAGTTTTTCCATCTAAAATTTCCTCACGCTGCCGATGCATTTCATATGTAATTGCCTGTTTCACGAAACGGAATGAATTTAAATTTTTGGTTTCTGTACGTGTACCGAATTCCTTTTGCCCGGATGGACGAAGAGACACATTTGCGTCACAACGCAAATGTCCTTTTTCCATGTCACCGTCTGAAATACCGATTGTGGTAGCAATCGCATGGATTTTTTCCATATAGATTTTTGCTTCTTCGGCAGAACGCACATCAGGTTCACTAACAATTTCCAATAAAGGTACTCCAGCACGGTTCAAGTCGACTAAACTATCATTGCTGTCTTCAGAATGAATCAGTTTCCCCGCATCCTCTTCCATGTGTATACGAGTGATGCCAATCCGACTTTTTCCCCTAGATTCGGTTTCAATATCCAGCCATCCTTTTTCGCAAATCGGTTTGTCAAATTGTGAAATTTGATATGCTTTCGGTAGGTCAGGATAGAAATAATTTTTACGCGCGAATTGTGAGTCTAGACGCACCTCGCAATTTAAGGCAATTCCCAACTGAGCAGCAAACTCAGGAACATTACGATTCAAAACAGGTAATGCTCCAGGTAGTCCAAGGCATACTGGACATGTATTTACGTTCGGAGGTTTTCCGAATTCAGTCGAACAGCTACAAAATATTTTGGATTCTGTTGCCAACTGGAGGTGAATTTCTAAACCGATTACAGGCTCAAATTCCATAAATATTTTATAGATTAAATTAAAACAGATCCTTTATTTTGTTTTGAAGTCAGTAAATTTAAGAGATCCTCTTTACTGAACAAATCTGAAAAACCATTTCCGGGGAAACGTAAAGCCCACTCATACACATTGGACAGCATTTTTTCATTATCAAAAACAGACGGCTCTTTGAGAACAAGATCTAACTCGGCATTAATTTTTTTTGACAACTTTCTGTAGAAACGATCCAGAATTGCAGAAGTGCCCCCGCCTTTATTCCACGCCTCCTGATACCATGACATAGCATTCAGTGAAACTGTTCGGGTACGAGGATATCCGGAACACATCAAATTCCAAGGGTCCCCCCTTTCCTGATCACCAGCCGCTCTGAAATCAGATCGCAAAATTACAGCGGGAATATCAAGTGCTTTGGCAAACAAAAATTCGATCACTGTCCCCGAATCAAGCTCAGTTCCATCAAAATTAAGTAGGATCAAATCTGCTTTAACAACTTCGCTCAAATCACTGTTGCGGATATCAATAGATCGGTTTGTACTTTGCTCCAGATGCTGTGGTACCACGCAAATAAAACGCCCAGAAGACTCTTTTTCGATTGCTTCTGACAAAAGCAAATTGCCTATTAAATCCTTATGATTAAATAAATCGCCAGCAAAATAGATATAATATGTTTCAGTCATAATTTATATTTTGTGGTAGTTTTTTCCTTACAAACAATACCACTTAATTATCTGTTTTTTAGAAAATAAAAGAGTTACTGCTTTGTTCGGAATGACAAATTTAGGTTTAACTTCTTTTTGCATCAAGCTTGAATTTTTATCATATAGCCTCAGTATTTTTCGAATTATTTTGAAGCAATTTCGGGATTTCAAGCCAGTTTGAAAATGGGGTTGCAAAGCGATCCATCCCTTTGGTATAGAGGTGCCAGTCTGGATATAGAACACGAATGCCTGCATTATAAAAAGATTCTATCAGTTCCGGTCGGTCCTCGAGCATTACATCAGGTTGAATTTCCTCAACAATAGTCTTCTCTTTATAATCATCTCCTACACACTTTAAAGAAGTGTAATTCAACTCCCTTAAGTTGAAAGTACGTTTTTGTGCTTGCTCAGGCTCAAGAGCAGTTACAATATGTAATTCGTGCTGAGTTGCCAGCGTGTTGAGTATTTTCAGCGAATCATCAAAATAATTTAGTAGACGCAGATCATCACCACTATGAAACTGATCCCGAATCTCCTCATTATTGGGGAAATTCCGTATGACGCCATATAGTTCGGGATCATGGGAATATGCAATTTTTTTTCTTTTTGTGAAATCAATAAACCCTTGAATATAATCTAAGATAACTCCATCAACATCAGAACAAATTTTCATATCAACAAATAAATAAATTAAGTATTTTTTAATTCACATTTATTCTGACAGGAAAAGAGGTCCAGATCAAGATTCCTCATCCTCTTCCAACAAAATCGAGACGGAGTTGATACAATAACGTAGACCTGTTGGCTCAGGGCCATCTTCAAAAACATGTCCTAAATGCGAATCACAGTGCCTGCATAGTACCTCTGTCCTTTGTCTTGAAAGGCTTAAGTCTTCTTGTTTTCTAATGCTTTCATCACCAAGTGATTCGTAAAAACTCGGCCATCCACAACCAGAATCAAATTTAGCTTCGGACAAAAACAAGGCTTTTCCACAACACAAACACCTATATGTACCTTTAGTTTTTGTATCAAGATATTTTCCGCTGAAAGGGAGTTCAGTACCTTTTTTCCTACAGATCTCAAATTGCTCCTCTGTCAGCAATTCTTTCCACTCTTCCTCGCTGAGATTTTTTTTGTCTATCATTTCTTCCTTTGCAATGCCCTTAATATAAACCGTTGACGATTTGAAAAAATTAATTTTTATGCATTTAAGCACAATGCTCAAAGTCTTTCAGACTAATTTAAAATGTTAGGAATAGCATGGAACTTGTAATTAAATCAATAATAATGCAGAATTAAATATTCTTAATTCTAAGTTATTTTCGTTTTGCAAAGTTATTACAGTAGAGACAATTATATACAATTCAGAGATGATCTCAGCTTTTTTTATGCTAAACTGGATTTCTTTTTAGAAAAAGCATCAGTACGTATAACGGCTGTTTCTTCTATCAAAATTAAGGTTATAATTGAATAAAATAAAAAAATTACTGGCAATTTTACCTCTGTTTTTCTTGATTGTAGGGGGTAATGTACAAGCTCAGCAACAATCTACTTCAACATTGGAAACAGATGAGTTGCTTAAACTAGTTAACTTAAAAACGGTTGACGGAAGGAAAGTGGCAGAAGTCCCTCTTCAACTGGTTTTGCAATTGGCGCTTGAGCAAAGTATTTTATTGCAGTCATCAAAACTTGGTAATGCTCTAGCACAACGTGCTGTAATAGTTGCAAAAGAACGGAACACGCCAAGTGTAAGCACTAGTTTTGGTTACTCTAAATCACCGTCTATTTCTGCTTCCAGTTCCTGCTCACCTTCTGAACTATGTGGGAGCAGCACAAGCAGCATGTCATTTTCTTCTGCATACAGCCTAAAATCTGACAGTGGGCTTACTTACGGGCTCACTTATTCAGAACAAAGTAAAAAGTCTACAACTCTCTCCCTTTTAGAAATGGGTGGTGATGTAACTACCGGGACAACAGGAGATCCACTAAGTAGTGTAAGTTTGACCAGCTCAGTTTCAATTCCTTTTTTCCAGGATTCAGGGACTTATTATAACGAAATACCCGTACGGCTGGCTGAAATAGGTGTGACAACAGGCCAGCTGAATACAAAGCAGACTGAGTTATCACTGCTGAAACAGGTAGCTTCCATTTATTGGGATTTGGTCGGGATTTTGGAAACTGTTGAGGTTAAAAAGAAAGCCGTTGATCTTTCAGAAAAACTTTTGCGTGAGAATCAGGCACGTCTGGAAGCAGGACTTTTGAGTTCAACCGAAGTTAGAATTACTGAAACACAATTAATGCGAAATCGACAGAGTTTACTCTCCTCCCGTTTAGATGGCCTACGTATTGAAGACCAGGTTCGTGCAGCTCTTAATTTGAGGAACCTACCTGTAGGTTTGTACCCGGTGGATAAACCTGCAACACAAGCTGTTGTCACAGAAAATGAGGCAGACTTGATGGAAAAAATCTACGCTAATGATTCGCAGATTGGTTTGAAAAAAGCTTCTCTAGAACAAAATCGTTATCAACTAGAGCAGGAACTGAACAAACAAAAAACTAATCTTGATTTGAATCTGTCCTACGTTTTAAATGGCTATAGCAAAAGTTCATTTGGAGGAATTTCCGATTTCAGCAAAAGCAAACTTCATGGGATGAACGTTACTTTAACCTGGAACGTTCCTCTGGGGGATCAAGCTACTATAGAAAATATTCAACGCAAACGACTGGAACAGGAGCAGATAAGCCTACAAATTGAAGATCGCAAATCGCAACTGGAAGTTAATTTTCAATCCCTGCTACGTTCTTTAAGTTTGATCGAAAAGGAAAAGCAGACTGCGGCTGCAGTAAGCAACCTTTCGAAGGATCAGCTGCGTAACGAAATAGAGCGTTTCAAATTAGGTAAAAGCACCAGCTACCAAATTTCCCAATATCAACAGGATGTCATAGAAGCAGAACAACAAGAGATAATGATCCGGATTCGGCAAGAAAAAATCCGGGTCGAAATAATGGCTTTAACAGGAGAATTTATTGAAAAATATGAACTTAATCAAAAGTAAAACATTTTCAATCATTAATCCAATTTTGTGAGTAAAAAAACAAAATTTATAACAAACTGCGTTCGTCTGTAGATACAGATTACAATTTAAAACTTAATTCAGGAGATATCATGTTTAAACAATTAAAATTTTGTAATATCTTTTTTGGCTTATTGCTTTTATTACCTTTAAACGGAATAGCCGCAACTGTGTTTAAAACACCAATTTCTTTATCAGGAGTAATTGAGCCTGCAGAGACCCTGAAAGTTCAAGCTAGTTCCGGTGGTAGAATAATAACTCTACATGTAAAGGAAAACCAGCGCGTTACCATGGGTCAGTTGCTTTTAACGCTTAAAAATGATTCTCAGAAACGTCAACTGGAGCTAAGTCGTATTCAAATCAAGATTAATGAGAATAATGTTCAAGATTTGGAAACAAACTTGAGGGATATACAGCGTAGATTAAAAGAGGAAAAAACCTTATTCGAGCAAGGGTCGTCAACTCGTTCGCAGTTTGATTCTTTGAAATTACAATACAGTAGGGGTGAGATATCTCTAAATAATGCAAAGTTAACTCTTGAACGTTCCCAACAAGAGCTAGCAATGAGTATGGAGGCCATGGATGATACACAACTCTTTGCAAAAATAGGCGGAATAATTGTTGGAAAGTCTGTTGAAGAAGGAGAGATCATAAGTCCAGGAGCAGTTCTTTTTCAAATCATAGACATGAATAAGGTAGAAATAAGAATTTTGGTTGAAGAAGAAGATTTGCCCATGATTAGAGAAGGGCAGTCTGTTGTTTTTACAACACCAAGTTATAGAAACAAAGAATTCCCTGGCAAAGTCGAACGTATCTCATGGACATCAGACCCCGAAACAGGACTTTTCCCTTTGTATTTAAAAGCCACTAATCCGGCACTAAAGTTAAGAGCAGGTATGAGTGTTAAAGTTTATTTACTGAAGAAAAAATAATTTCTTTATCCGGATATTTGTTGCCGGATAATTGAGGCCAGAGAAAAAACCCATTCAGGGTGATCATTTAGTGATGGGATTAGTTCCAGCTCTTCTCCTCCATGTTTGCGGAAATGTTCTGCAGCACGGATTCCTATCTCCTCTAATGTTTCCAAACAATCTGAGACAAATGCAGGACAAAAAACAACCACCCTTTTAACTCCATTTTCTGCAAGTCTGGCGAGATGTTTTTCCGTGTCAGGTTTTACCCACTCATCTCTCCCAAATCTTGACTGAAAACTTACTGACCATTTCTCTGCAGATAGATTATATCGTTCAGCGATTAATTTTGCTGTATGGTAACACTGCGCGCTATAACAGTTACGATTTTCATTGACCAAATCGATGCAGCATTCATGATTATTTTTACACCAATTTCCACTAGTATCACTTTTCTCCAAATGTCTTATTGGAAGGCCATGAAAACTGAATAGCACATGATCTGGTTCAGATTCTATGAAAGGTAACCCAACTTTTGCCCACGCATCTATAAAACGTGAATCTGAAAAAATAGGCTGTATGATTTGTAAATGAGGCATATTCCAGTCATGCAAAACTTCTTTATAAAGATCTTCAACTGCAGAACCAAAAGTACTTGAAGAATACTGAGGATACATCGGTAAAACGATAATCCTGTCACAGTCTTCTTTGCGAAGACAATCTAAAGCATTTTTTATAGAAGGCTTACCGCACTGCATACCTAACTCAACGAAAATATTCTCTCCTGAAAACTGCTCTGCAAGCGCAATTCTTAGTTTCTGACTATAGACTAGCAAAGGAGAACCATCCTCCAACCAGATTTCTCTGTAGGCTTTTGCAGACCTACTTGGTCGAAGAGGAAGCACAATCAGATTTAGTAATAACCAACGACCTATGGGGTTAATATCCAAAACTCTATCGCAGGAAAGCAAGCTTCTTAAATAAGCACGAACCTCTCGTGTGTTAGGTGCGTCCGGTGTGCCTAGATTGATCAGCAAAATACCTATTCTGGATTTATTGTCTGTTGTCTTAACGTTGCTGTTCTGCATATTTCTGATAATGAATTCTGCTTGATAATTTGCGAATATCACTTAATTTCGCGCATTGCCATATGGTTGATGTTCTCATGAATAATGCTTTTTTTAAGTTGTGTAAAAAGCATTCTCCTCAATATAGCCTTTTGTCAAATCACAACCCCAAACGGTTTCAGAGAATTTTCCAGCACCAACAACGACTTCTATAAAAATTTCCTGATTTTGAAGTAGTTTTGAAATAGCATCCAAATCAACTGTTTCTGTTTCAAGTTTTTCTGCATCAACAGTTAAAACCAGACCACCATTTTTAAAGTTAATTGACAAATCCTCTAAAGGCACAGGATATTCAAAGACCTTCCCGACAGCCATCACAAAACGTCCCCAATTTGGATCGGCACCGTGAATTGCAGTTTTGACCAGTGGTGAATTTATAATTGACTTGGCGATCTGCAAAGCCATTCTCTGAGATTCCGCTCCTGAAACAGTGAGTTCTATAAGCTTAGTTGCACCTTCCCCATCACGGGCAATTTCTTTAGATAATTGCATAGCACTTTTTGTGAGAGCTGTTTCAAAATTTTCAGCATCTACCGCTCCTGCAAGTCCATTAGCAAGTATGACCACAGTGTCGCTTGTTGAAGTATCAGAATCAATTGAAATACGGTTGAAAGATTTATTGACAACTCTCTCTAGAATATCCTGCAGATCCCCAGAACTAAGCTTAGCGTCAGTCACGAAATAACTAAGCATAGTTGCCATGTTGGGTTCTATCATACCTGCTCCTTTTGCAATTCCGAGGATAGTTGCATTCCCAACATTGCTGGAACTCCATTTTGGATGAGAGTCTGTCGTCATTATTGCACGGGCAAATTTTTCAATATATTCCTGAGATGAACCAAGATTTTCAGCAATGGATTTACAGCCTTCATGAATTTTTTTGATAGGCAATCTTTGGCCAATCACACCTGTTGAAGATGGCAGCACTAGTTTTGGATCAAAGCCAAGTGCCTCTCCAGTCCAAAGGCACATGTTTTTTGCATCCTCAATTCCAGCCTTTCCTGTGGCGACATTCGCCGTTTTTGAATTAACTACAATTGCCTGTAGACGTCCGTTTTCTATATTTTCTCTGCCTACAATGACAGGTGCTCCAGGGAGATTGTTACGTGTAAAAACACCAGCTGCAGAACATTCACACTCTGATGCAATTACACCAAAATCTAAAGATTCGTCCTTAATTCCAAGATTTACTCCCATCCATGAAAAACCACGAATATTTTTCAATGGAGGATAGTCCATTGCCATGTTAAACTCCTTGTGTATAATTAATATAATTGGCAGTCTCTAGTTTACGATCAGGACTGCCAATCGTCAACTTTTAAGAGTAAACCTTATTTCCCGATTTAAAATGGCTGTCAACATTCCTGAAGAATTGCGTGCATTTGGAATTACCTCAAAAGATTTTTCCGCAAAAAAGAGGGATCTTGCTAAATCTGAAGAGAAAAAAGTTAAGGATAATGATGTCATTTGGGGGCTTTTTGAAGATTTAACAAAAAAAGCTGCCAGCTATGAAATGTTGCAGATGCTCTATTGGAACATGGCAATTTTTAAGGATAAACTAGGTCAGAATTCCTTTGAATACCAACAAAAATCACACAAATCTCGTTTGCTGGATCTTGAGCAAAAAGGAAAAACTAATGTTAAAATAAATGGCACTGGCTGTTCTGCTTCCTGTAGAAAAATTCACAACCTTGTCCTGCCTCTTAAAAAGGCATTACAAAATTTACCTGTACCAAATCCAAAGTGTGAAGCAACTTTATATTCTGCAAATACCTGGTGTACGTCTATTTATCTTGTTGCAAAAGAGAAAGAAAAGGAATCACCAAAATTACCACAGGCAGTAGATAACGTCCCGGAACTTCCTCCCTTAGTGCAAAATATCAATAATAATGAAAGTGACCCTGCTAAAGAAACCGAAGAACCGCTTCCCAGACGAACTGAAAATAATACAATGGCTTGGATTTTACCAACATTGACATTGTGTCTTGGCCTAGGGTTACTAGTGTTTTCTCCCTTGGCAGGTGTGTTACTTGCTGCATGGAGCATTCCCTTTTTTCCACCGTTGATGTCACGCTTACGCCGTTCTGTACCTTTTTTAAAACACCGCTGGGAACGCCATGGTCTTCTAGGAATTGGGTTTCTGCTGGCACTTCTGCTGTTATTACTCACCCTATTGACGGACCGGAAAACAAATTCTTCCAAGACCAAAAGCACAATTCCTTCTTATGAGGTATTATTTATTGAGGATAAGAGCAGTTCTACAAGATCACGTCTACAGGTAAGCATTGTTGCTCCTGAAGCTCTGACTGCAAGAGATCGAGCCCGTGTTGCGATGAATGCAGCTAAACAAATTCAGTCCAGCCAAGTATCGGAAGATCCAGACAATCCACAATATGAGTATGTTTCTGTAGTATTAGAAGCAAGTACAAAATCCGCAGGCCATGGTTATGTGTTAGCAGAAGCTGAATATGCGCCAGATGGACGTGGAAGGCAAGGGGTCATGAGTGACGATCCCACTAACAAATGGAAATGGAATGTGAATTCGTCAAAAGCCCGCGTTAATCCTGACGATAGAAACTCCTTGCAAAATGTAAAAGGGACACTTGAGACTTTTTTGAAGCAATAACTGGAAATGCCAATTTACAATTATCAAGCCTTCGATGGAGAAGGCACTTTGCACAAAGGCAAAAAGGATGCGGCTACTGAGTCAGAGGTCCGTCAATATTTACGCAGCAAAGATCTTTTCCCTAAAGAAATTCGGACCAGTCGTTTTACAGGCGTAAAGCTTCACGGAGATGAAAAATCTACTAAAATAAAAATACCAAATTTTTATTTTCGAAAAGGTGTATCTGGGAAAACTCTCACTCAATTCACAAGGCAATTGGAAATTCTGCTAGACGCAGCTATTCCCTATGACAAAGCTTTCCAACTGATCATACCGCAGACTGAAGATTCTGGATTTCAAAGCATTCTTTCAGATGTGCGTGGACGTGTGGTGGAAGGAGGATCACTTGCAGGAGCAATGGAAAAATACCCCCATGTGTTTCCGACTATGTATGTCAGTATGGTACGTTCAGGAGAAAATGCAGGAAATCTGGGAGTAATCATGAAACGCCTTGCGGACTACTATGAGTCACAGGAACGTATGCTCTCCAAACTAAAGGGAGCGCTTATCTATCCTACTTTCATGATGGTTTTTGGTTTCGCGGTTGTCATTTTTATGGTAACGACTATTGTACCTAAAATCACTCGTATTTTTGAAAGTCAGGAAGAAGTTCTACCTCTGCCAACTCGCATTTTAATGGTTGTTAGTGATTTTGTGGTGAATCACTGGTTTCTGCTTCTGCTATTAATTTCTGGAATTGTATTCGGAATCATTGCGTTTTTCCGTAGTAGTCGTGGACATTTATGGAAGGACAAAGTTGAGCTTAAGCTCCCTCTTCTGCGTCGTTTACGGATTAAAATAATGGTTGCACG
>SHAT01000046.1 GCA_004213175.1 Pseudomonadota bacterium
TTAGCTCTTACCCATCCTTTTTTGAGCACTCTTTGAAAATAGGTATTCGTCAAGCCCAAAGAGACATCCAGCTCTTGAGCCAACTGCCGCTGATTAATCTCAGGGCTGCTCTCAACAGTATTAAACAGAGTCAGTGTACGGAGTTCTTCCGGAGTCATTATTACAAGATCCTCGATTTAAATGAAAGATTGAACAAATCTCCCATATGTTCAATTGCTGAACATGATAGCTTATTACATGATATTGTCAAGCAATATTTGTAACTGATATCATGGAGAATCACGTAAAATATTTTTGACTGGATAACAGGATAAACAAGATTAATTAAAGGGAAACAAATCTTAGTTTAAGTTGTTGCGGGCTGTTTTGGCGTGATTTTATTTAAAAATACGGTATGATATTATTATTGAAAACTACTTTAACAAACAATATAGAGGCCCCATGCAAAAAACATTTTATATTTTTCTACTCTTTCTGCTTTTCATGAGCGGATGTACCGAAGAATCGCGGAACAAAATATTCAAGCAGGCCGACAATTTATTAGGAAAGGATCTGCGTGTTTCTTATGTTGCTGATAGCGGAGCTATCGTTAAAAGCTGGACAGTGCGCGATGGTAAAGTAACCACCCACAAAGATGAACAGGGCGGCACAAGTGGATATTACTATTTCTGGAGCGTTGAAAGCGGTTATGTCCAGGTTCCAATTGTACGGTCGATTGTTGAGGAAATTAAATTATAACCGCGTCGCTCAGTCAAGTCTATCGAGCCAAACTTTGATCCCTTGCGCGTTCAACTGATAATCGAAAGCCAGTAATTCATCCTGTAGGCTTTCCGGAAGTTGGCAGTTGTGTTTTTTTAGTCTGTCTCTGAGTATCTGTTGAACACCGGATGCCAGGCTATCCTGTTGCGCCTTACCTTCCTGTTTTAAATCAAGAGCCATTTCTGTGAATTGATCCAGGCAGTTACGCAAATCACTACCCAGCTTTTCAATATTTGTAACAGGTCCGAAATGTGTCAGATAGACGGCTTGCGGATTGTAACTCAGCAGACGATCCAGGGTTTTTCGCATAGCTTCCGGATCAAACTGGACAGGAGTTGTAGTTGGAAAAATGAAGGCACCGTTTTCATTATCAAATTCTCTGTAGGAAATTCCGAAATTATCTCCGGAAAAAACACTGTTTGTACTCTCGTCAATGACGCAGTAATGGTGACGAGCATGTCCCGGTGCATCTAGAAAAAGCAGGGAGCGTCCATGAAAATCGATGCGGCTTTCGTCTTCCGCAATTAAGACACGTTTTTCCGGAACAGGTACGATTGTTCCATACAGTTTTTGAGTTTTCTCCTCGCCGTAAACAGCAACAGTTCCTGCAATCAGTTTTGCCGGATCAATCATGTGGCGTCCGCCTCGTGGATGTGCTACCAAAAATGCATTAGGGAATTCCTGCATCAGGGCCCCGGCTCCACCGGCATGGTCCAAATGAACGTGGGTTGGCATTACGTGTGTTACTTTTTCACGCGAAATACCTTTTTCTGCAAGAACTTTGAGGAGTAATGGGACGGAAAGTGAGGTGCCGGTGTCGATAAAAGCCGCGTATCCATTTTCAACTATTAAATGGCTCGCGGCAAAACCTGAGCGGACATAAGCGACATCAATCGTGGTTACACCGTCAGGATAATCTATTGGAGGAAGTGGGATGCAGGATTCCTTCATAAACAAAGATTAAAAATCTTCATCTATCAAATCAATTTCATCAGCAAAGTTCAGGTCGTTATCCGGCTGCTTTGCAGAACTGCCTGAATTATTCCCAGGTGTCGGTTCAGTCTCAGCGATGATTGGCGCTTCTTCCGGAATGTCAGGTGACTCAGTGTCAAGATCTCCAACATCATCATCAATATCATAAATATCCGTACGGCTAAATTGAACTAAAATACTCTGCGCAATTGTGGATAAATGTAGGGGGCGTGTCAGATAATCCATGGCGCCGGCATTCAGGAACTGCAGTCTTCTCTCCAGACTCACAGGTCCGGAAATACATATAAAATGCACCTCCGGGAATTGATCCTTTGTTTGCTGAATAAGTTCCATCGCATCCGAATTTCCTTCAGTTCCAGTTTCCAGAATAATCAGATCAAGAGGATCTATTTTCAGGAAACGCCAGAGATTTTCTTTTTTGCCGACACACTCAACTTCCATTCCGGCACGTTCGCTGAGATATTTTTTCAGTAGCCCCGCCTGCTCTTTTGCAGTGTCAAAGATCACCAGCTGTTTTCCCGCAAAACTTAATGGACTTAAGTCATCTTCATGAAATTTGTCAAAAAAATCGTCCTGCTGAGTTGTTACATCAAAATCAGCGGCATCATCCAGCGGTTCCACAAGATCGATATCCTCTAAATCACTTTCATCCAAAGGCGGCAGATTATCAAGCACTTCGTCACTATTTTCAAAATCAGGACTCTCCTCCTCATCATAATCTTCATCAGTAACAACTTCAAAGTCGAGATCCCCTAAATCTCTTTCTGTGGCATCTCCTACCACTTGCTCATTTTCTATTTCATCCTCTTCATTGTCAACTACGTCAAAATCTACTATATCAAAATCTAATTCACCTGAATCAATATCTTCAACAGTAATTTCGTATTGGTCTCCACTCAAATTTTCATCTTCAGTCAAATCATCACCATCTGCGGAATTTGTTTCAGCATTTTTTTCATCTTCCATTTAATGAACCTCCTTTATTGCTTTGTCATTTGAAAACGATTTATAATTTTTAATCCATCTTCGCCTGAATGATTTAGTTCACGAACGAACAGAGAAATTCGGTTATCCGGATTAAGTTTTAGCCAATAATTATCAGCGATTATTTCGGCATCGCCTTCTAGAGGCAGCAAAATTGGATATCCCGCAAAAGCAGGCAGCGGATTACCGTCACCCATGTAGGTCGTTACACAATATCCGTAACCCGCTGGGATGTCAGTATAGCGATAATAAAAATGTGCTGAATGCTCTGCGGAAAAATCGCTTTTGCTTATTCTGGACAAAGCCATACTCGAATCAGACTGCTCAATTATTCCGGAAATGCGCGTCGTGTAATTCGGCGCATCTGGTTCATGTTTTTCGGAATGCAGAGATGTGTAAAAACTTTCACCCTTCTTTAAACCGTCACAAATTGTGTCGGTGTGACTACCGTTTGAGACGACAATCCGCCTATCGACATCACGCATTACGTTGTAAATAATCAAGCTCGGATCTTCAAGCAGTTTAGGATCAGCCGCTTCGGTGCTCAATATTCCGTTTTCGTGCGTAAAAATCCGATTCCTGCTGTTGGAACTGCGTCCCATAATCCAGTAAATCACAATCCACGAATTTTCTTCGTTACGGCCAAGTACAATTCCGCGTCCCGGATAAACGTTTTCCGCAATGTGCTGTTTAAAATTTTTTTCGGCAAGTGCCATGGTAGGATCAATATTCGTAAAGCTCAAATTGTTCGTGGTGAATTTCTTCTGATATTTTAAAAGTTATGGACCTACCCATTTCCACTTCAAGTTTTTCAATTGCTTCCTGCTCAGTTTCCTGTATGTAGTTAAAAACATCAGAGTGCAAGAATATTGCGATGGAACCTTTTGTATTTCTGAGGCAGCTTCGCCGAATTTCACGAAATGCTTCGTAACTGACTGTTGACGCGGATTTTATATGACCGTTGCCGTCACAATATGGACAAGGGTCGCACAGGTAGCGGCTCAGATTTTCACGATCGCGTTTGCGAGTCATTTCTACGAGCCCCATTTCGCTTATCTGCAAAATTTTACTCCGAGCTTTATCGGAACGAAGTTTATCCTTGAGAGTTTGATACACCATTTGCCGATGCTGCTGCGTTTCCATGTCGATGAAATCGATAATGATAATCCCCCCGATATTGCGTAACTGCAGTTGGTAAACGAGTTCCTCAGCGGCTTCAATGTTGGTACGCAGAATAGTTTTTTCGTGACTTTCCTTGCCGACAAAACGACCCGTATTTACATCAACTGCAGTAAGAGCTTCTGTTTGATCAATGACAAGGTGTCCTCCGGAACGCAGCCAGACTTTGTTGCCTAGCGCGCTGTCAATTTCATTTTCAATTCCATAATGGTCAAAAACAGGTTCGGATTTAGAATAGTTCTCCAGAACGGAGCCATACCGTGGCAGGAAGGAACGTACAAATTGATGCACTTTTTGATATTGATCTTTGTCGTCTACAACTAGTTTACGGATATCTGAAGAAAAGAGATCGCGGATTGTGCGGAAAATAACGTTAAGATCTGAATGCAAAAGTGAAGGAGCTGGGAGGGTTTTGTATTTTTCCAGCACATCTTCCCAAATGGAAACAAGGTAGTTGATATCTGAATGCAAATCTTCTTCGGTGTGGCCTTCTGCAACGGTTCTTATGATGAATCCTGATTTTTCCGGCCGCAGCCGATCCACGATTTCTTTCAGACGCTCACGTTCTTTATCAATGCTGATTTGGCGTGAAACTCCAAGTGTATGTGTTGTAGGTAAATAAACCAGGTTTCTTCCAGGAATGGAAACGTGATTGGTTATGCGCGCGCCTTTCGTGCCGATCGGCCCCTTGGAAACCTGTACCAGAATATCCTGACCTTCTTGAATTAGTTGGCTTATTTCCTGTTTGTCACCATTATTGTTTGATGTTTCTCCGAGAATTTCATGTTCTGGAAGAATATCATCAATATGTAAAAATGCCGCCCTTTCCGCGCCAATGTCAACAAATGCGGACTCCATCCCTGGTAGTACATTCAGAACTTTTCCCTTGTAAATATTGTCCACAACACGTTTTAATTTTTCCCGTTCATGATGCAATTCGGAAAGGACTCCGCCTTCCATCACGGCAACACGTGTCTCGTGTGAAGTGTGATTTATAATTATTTCTTTTGACATAAAATTATTGTGAATTAAGAATTATGATTTCTCTCATTTCCTGTACTGCTTGAGTGAGACCGACAAAGATTGCCCTGCTGACGACACTGTGACCGATGTTTAATTCACGCAAATGCGGTAATCCGCAGATCCGCTGAGTGTTGATGTAGTTCAGTCCATGCCCTGCATTTACCTGTAAATTCTGCTCTTGCGCCAATTCAGCCGCGGAAACCAGCCGCTCATATTCTTTGTCCTGTTCAACACCTCTTTCCGCATTTGCGTAACATCCGGTGTGCAGTTCAATATCTTCCGCACCTGCTTTTTTACTGGCCAAGATCTGCTCTGCTTCCGGATCGATGAATAAACTCACCCTGATTCCAGCGTCACGGAGTTGAGCTATTCCATCGTGCATTGATTCATTCACACCTGTTACATCAAGTCCACCTTCTGTTGTAACCTCTTCCCGTTTTTCAGGAACAAGAGTTACAATGTCCGGACGCGTTTCTAGGGCGATTCGGAACATTTCAGTTGTTGCCGCCATTTCCAGATTGAGCTGGGTCTGTACAGTTTCCCTTAAAATTCTTACGTCACGGTCAATAATGTGTCTGCGGTCTTCACGCAAATGAATCGTGATTCCATCAGCACCTGCCAATTCTATAAGTCCTGCGGCAGTTATAGGATCAGGTTCATTTATTTGACGTGCCTGTCTTATTGTTGCTACGTGATCGATGTTGATGTGTAATGATATCATTATATTTGTTATTATTTTATTCTAGTTTTTTTTCATTCTTAACCCAGACAGAAACGATGGGCCACTGTTGCAGTATGGTGATCCCTTCTGGAGTGACTACTTTTGGTGTTACCTTAGGATAGTTGCCGGGTTCATATGTCGAAAGATCAATTTCTCCATAAAGCTCATCCCGATCTAATTCCTGTATCAAGTATTCCGGACCTTCAACAAAAACATTAAAAGTATTAGGATTTATCACACTTACATAATCCATGTTTCGCAAATAAACCGGAACATTGTCAAACCGTTTCTTAATCGGGAGACTGTAGATCGTTACTTCCGCAGTGTAAAAGTCAGCGTTTTGATTCATGATCTGCACGTTCCCTCCTGGCAAATCCAAATCAAGGCGAACTATGACATTTTCATTCAGGCCTTCCAGCTCAATCTCATGAGCGGAAATATGATCCATTTTTTCCAACACCGAACGCGGACCGCGCATGGTCAAAGTGTCCGGTACTATTTTTATGTCACCCAGTAGATAACCTTTTTTGGGTGTCCCGTGATAGCGCGGTTTGATTGAAAAAGATTTTTCAATCAGTTCCTCTATTTTAACCGTGATTTGTGAAGGATGAATACGTGTTATTTCGACCTTAACAGGTGACAAAATGTGATTCTCAGTCAGCACATAAGATAGTGTTCCTTCCTGTGCTTTGTCCAGATCAAGTACTGCCTGAATCTCCTGTGGATTGAATGAATCTCTGCTGTTGGTGTGTACCACGATGTTGACCTGCGGTGGATCAGACGTTACTTGAAATTCAGGGGAAACATTTTTAAAAACTACAGGAGCGTAAAAACTCATCTGTATCGGTTCTCCTGATTTCCGCGCGAGAAACCAGACGAAGACAGCCAAAACTACCGCAAGCACTTTGTATGAAATATTTATACGCATTATTTTTTCTCAGTCTGGATAGGATATGGTTGCTTGGAGTTAGGCGAAATATCTGTCCTTTCAGATGTCTTTGTTGAAGGTGTTTCCACAGTATTTTTCGCAGCCTCAGATGCGGCTTGTATGGCGGCGTCTTTTGTTTCCTTATCCTGGATCGAAGCCGGAATGTTTCCAGAAAGTACTTCCAGCAGTGCTTTGCGAATATCTTCATTTTCCCCGCGAATCAACTGTCCACGGTAACTGAGGCTTATTTTTCTTCGTTCTTCAGAAACAATTAGGACTGCCGCATCGGTTTCTTCTGTCAAACCTATTGCTGCGCGATGTCTTGTGCCGAGGGCAGAACTGAGACGACTGTTCATAGAAACTGGTAAAATACACTGTGCCGCCAGTAAATCTCCTTTGGCGTTGATAATCACTGCACCGTCGTGTAAAGGTGAGGAAGGATGAAATATGCTCAACAAAAGCTGTTCACTAACCCTAGCGTTAAGTTGTGTGCCTCGATCGCTGTAATTTTTCAATCCGACTTCCTGTTCAAAGACAATGAGTGATCCAATCCTCTGCTGTGTCATCACGAGGCAGGCCTGCATGATATTGTCTACCACATCTCTTTTTTGCTGATTGTTTTCACGGAAAAGAGTGAAAACTCCGATTTGCGCCAACGCATTCCGGATATCATTCTGAAAGAGAACAACCAACACCAAAACCAGTGATTGCCCTAAATTATCAAGCAGCAACTGTGTCGCCTCTAAATCCAAAATCAACGATACAAGATAAAGGGCCAGTAGTAACATAAATCCCATTAACATGGGGATGGTTCGGGTACCTCGAATAAGAATCAGGATTCGGTAAAAAATAAAGGAGAGGAGTACTAAATCAAACAGATCTTGCCAGCGAAAGGAAAAGTTGCCAGTAAAAATCGATAAAAGTGTTTCCACTTAAAATCTCCTGAAGCGAGAATGGTTCTAAATTTTTTGATTAACACAGTTCAGCGAAAACTATTTTTTAGTTTTTGGAGCAAAATGTTGCATTTCCTGAAGTACGAGTTCCCCATCAATTGTTTCTTTTTCAATTAATAATTTAGTAAGAGATTCGAGTGCTTTGCGGTAAGTTTTTAAAATATTCTTCGCACGTTCATACGAAGTATTAAGAATTTCAAGTACTTCTTCATCAATCATCCTCATCGATTCATTACTAAATTCCTTATGCTGTTGCAAATCTCGTCCTAGAAAGACATGTCCCGCGTCTTGCGTGTATGTCAGTGGCCCAAGTTTTTCACTCATACCCCACTGGCAAACCATTTTCCGCGCTAATTCAGTAGCTTTTTTCAGGTCGTCACTGGCACCTGTGGTGAAGCGTTTAAAAACCAGATGCTCTGCGGCACGTCCACCCATCGTCATAGCAATTTGACCGAGTAGTGTTTGTTTGTTGTGACTGTGTCGATCTTCTTCCGGAAGCAGCATTGTAACTCCTAAAGCACGTCCACGAGGGATAATGCTCACCTTGTGAATAGGATCTACTTCATCGATACTAGCAGCCACGAGCGCGTGTCCAACTTCATGATATGCAGTAGTTTCTTTTTCCTCATCAGTTATCAGCATACTCCGCCGTTCTGCACCCATCATGACTTTGTCTCTTGCATATTCAAAGTCTTCATTCTCCACAGTATCTTTATCTTGACGTGCCGCCCAAAGCGCTGCTTCGTTAACCAGGTTTGCTAAATCGGCGCCTGTAAATCCAGGAGTTCCACGGGCAATTGTGTTCAACTTTACTTCTTTGTTCAGTTCAATGTTTTTACAATGTGTTTTTAAAATATTTTCACGTCCTTTAATATCCGGAGTCGGCACTACAACGTGACGGTCAAATCGACCTGGACGCAGCAATGCGGGATCCAGCACATCAGGTCGGTTAGTTGCTGCGATCACGATAATACCTTCATTTACTTCAAAACCGTCCATCTCAACCAGCAGCTGGTTTAACGTCTGTTCTCGTTCATCGTTTCCGCCGCCGAGTCCTGCTCCGCGACTGCGGCCAACCGCATCGATTTCATCAATGAAAATTATGCATGGCGCATGCTTTTTGCCCTGCGCAAACATATCCCTGACACGACTTGCACCTACACCTACAAACATTTCCACAAAATCTGAACCGCTGATGCTGAAAAAGGGCACTGCTGCTTCTCCGGCAATTGCTTTAGCCAGCAAAGTTTTCCCAGTTCCGGGTTCTCCCATCAACAAGACGCCTCGTGGAATTTCACCACCGAGCCGTTCAAATTTTCCAGGATCTTTAAGAAAATCTACGATCTCTTCTAATTCTTCTCGGGATTCATCAATTCCCTGAACGTCTTCAAACTTGATCGGATTGTCTTCAGTATTGGTTATGCGTGAACGGATTTTTCCAAAACCCATTGCGCGGGTTCCACCACCCTGAATCTGGCGCACAAAGAACAACCAAATTCCGATGATCAGAATCATCGGCAGCCAACTGTTCAGAATCGCCATAAACAAATTGGTTTGATCTGCCGGTTCTACACGCACACGTACCTGATGACGGTCCAAAATTTCAAATAGTGCTGGATAGTTTGGAGCTTGAGTTTGAAAAGAACCGTTTGAGTCGTTGACTCCGCGAATTTGGTTTCCGCTTATTGTAACCTCAATCAATGATCCTGATTCAATTTGAGCGATAAATTCTGAAAATGAAATTTTTCTCTCGTTTGATTCTTTTGGGCCAACCAGATTGAAAAGCATAAGCATGACTAAACCTATCACAAGCCAGATTCCAATATTTTTTAAAAATTTATTCACAATTAATTATTGTTTAATTTAAGATTTTAACAAGTAAAGACTCTCACATTATCTTCGGAAACGCAAGTTTGAGACAGATAAATTTACAGTTATCAGGCAAATTAATCTTTAATTTAAATCTGTCAATATCATTAAGAGCCAACACAGCAGGTTTTTTCACTTGACAACAAAGCTAAAAGTACCTGAAGATGCTTTTAAGTCTTGGTAAATCTTTCTAAGAAAGAATGGTGAGAGAAAATAAAATTAAGCTAAGAAAAGTTGGGATTTTTTCCCCGCAATATGAACAACCTGTGACGGAATTGGTGCAGGAGTGGTTTGTCCCTCATGGTATCGAAATTTCACCTCTAGAAGAAAATGGGGGCAGGAATGATGACCTTGATTTGGTTCTCTCTTTCGGTGGTGACGGCACTGTACTTGCTGCCTTAAGTATTTTCCCGCACTGTCCTATATTGGCAGTCAATTTTGGTAATGTTGGTTTTCTGACCGCGGGAGACAGAGAAGAATTGACCAAAATGCTTCAGTGTGTACTTGAGGGAAAATATATAATTAGTGAACGTTCAGTACTTGAGTGCTTTCATCCGCATGGAAAGGATTTTGCGGTTAATGAAGTTGTTGTCCGTGGAGCTACAAGGCTGATCTCTGTTGATCTGAATATCAACGATCAGCACATCCGCAAGGTGCGTGGAGACGGGGTAATAGTTGGGACTGCGACTGGTAGTACGGCATATTTGATGGCAGCAGGTTCACCGATTGTTATGCCGGAACTGCGGTGCATGATTATCACAGGTTTGAACGAATACGACTTTCGTTCCAGACATCTCGTAGTTAACGGAGAATCAAAAATTAGACTACAAGTTTTGGAGCAAACTCAAGAAAAAGAAATTTATTTGTCTGTTGACGGTAAGGGGAAAATACCGCTTGAGATAGGAAATGAAGTTGTCATTAGTGAATCTTCGAGGCAAGCAAAATTGATATTTATGGAAAAGAATTATTTTTTTCAAAATCTTTCTTCACGTCTTTCCTGGTTTCGCAGCGGGGAATAAGAATTGGATTATTTTATGGCGTTTAAATGGCGTTTTTCAGGTGGGATTATTTTTTCAACAGTCCTACATGTTTTTTTAGTGAGTGCTCTGATTTATTGGTATCCTGGAATAATAAGTAACAATGATTGGCAGTGGGATGATTTTTCACGATTATTAACAAATGAAACCGAGTCTTCAGAAGTGTCCGGTTTAACAAATCAGGTAGACCGAAGAAAAGTTTACAGAAGGAATTTGTTTTTTCCTGAAATAGTTCTTTCGCAGCAGTCTAAAAGTGCATCCGTTATCATTAAAATTAAAAAAAACATTCCACAAATTACGCTCAAGAGTATAATTATGAAGGCAGGAAAATATCCCGGCCGTCTCGAAAAATCGGAAGTATTAAGAAAACCGCTTTCAGAACAAGTAGGTAAAATATTGACACTGTTGACGCCTGTTACTTTGCTTAATGCTTTGCCGGAAAAAAGGGGGCTTAATTTAAATGCAGTTGAATTAAAAGAATATCGCCAGCAACTTGAAGGCTTTCTCTCTGAACGCTGGGAAGTTCCGATCCATTTGATCGAAAGTCAGTTTACAGCCGAGATTCAGTTTGAAATCACCAAGAAAGGCCGTTTGTTGAGTTGGTCAATGAAAGAATCTACAAATGCTGCGTTTAATAAATCTGTTAAAAAATTGCTGAAAAACTTGCAATTTCTACCATCCTTGCCAGAGTCCTATCCTGAGGATTCTTACAAATTTGGTGTCCGGTTTTCACCGGCTAACTTACAATTATGAGATGTTAGTGAATTCCAATAATGTTGCTCAAACACTAAAATTAAGCATCAATGCAGATTTTGTATTGTTGCTGTTCGGCCTAGTTATGTCCGTATTAGGAGGTCCCGCTTTTGCTATTGATTATTTTGAAATCACAAAACCGAAGTTTATCCCTGTGAAGGTTGGCTTGATTGGGGGTAGGGATACTGAAGTTGTAGCTGTTAAAAAAATTTTTAGAGAGAATCTGGAAAAAGTACTCTATTTTCAAATAATTGATGGAACTAGGGAAGAGTTTGCACAATCCGAAGAAGTTTTTTTTCAGCTCGAAATAATTTTAAAAAAGAAATTGGATCAACTGGAATTTAATCTCTGGACCAAGGGTGAGGATTTGCCAGTAACTCAAAACTCACTGCCACTGAAAGGGGGGGTAGATAATTTTCGAAAAATTGGACTTTTTCTGACGGACTGGTTTGTGTTAAAAACATTAAATTTCAAAGGAGTTACAGCTAGTAAAATTGCCTACACAGCACAAAAAATAAACCGTAGAAAAAACATTATGCTCAGCAGTTATGATGGTACTGTGCAAAAAAGATTTTCATATAATCTTGGTTCCAACAATCTTGCAAGTTGGTCTTTTGATAATAAAAATATTCTCTACACAACTTTTACCCGTTCAAGTGTTCAGTTGACGATTCAGCCGTCAATACGTTTGCGTGCAAAAATCCTCAGTTTCCCTTCAGTATTTCAACCCCTCGGAGCAAGCTGGCGTATTGATGGGGAGTCAATTTTGTTGACACTCATGAAGAAAGGCAACTCCGACATTTACAGCTATAATTTAGCTGACGCTAAGCTGGAAAAGATTTTTGCATGGAAGAGTCTAGAAACTTCTCCGCAAATGTCACCCGACGGTAAAAAAATAGCTTTTGTTTCCGATAGCGCACGCCTAAATAGGCCGCAAATTTATGTGCATAATATTCTTACTCACAAAACTGAGCGAGTGACCTTCAGAGGGAACTATAACAGTTCTCCAAAATGGTCTCCTGATGGTTCACAACTGATTTATGAAAGGCAGGTAAAAGGAGTTTTTCAACTTTTTAAATATACTCTGCTCACCCGCAGGCACGTTCAACTTACATTTGGACGCTATGATTCCGAAAAACCGGATTGGTCTCCGAATGGGAAACAAATTGTTTTCTCCGCGAAAAAGAAAAAAGTATCCAAACTTTACTATATTTCTGCATTTGGAGGACGTTCCATTCGTGTTACAACAAACGCTAACAATATTACCGAGACTAATCCGGTCTGGAGTAAATAATTTATTGATAATACTGGTTTGCAAATCTTGACATTGATTTAAAACCCTCCTCATCTTTATGTCAATTTATCTACAAAAATCAAACAAACTCACATTAGTAGGAACTTTTATGATTAAGGCACGAATTATGAGATCTTATATGTTTTTGCCTGTGTTACTTCTTGTTTTTATTGGCTGCACAAACACTTTGCCCAATAATAAAATTCCGCAACAAAATGCCGAAGAAATTGTCGAATTAAAAAAAGCTTTTGTAGAACAGCGAGAATTATTGGAGAATCTGCAAGCCTTAACGGCGGATCTAATGGTCCTTAGTAGTGAACTTGAACAGACGATTCCTCCGCGGGATTTGCTTCAATCTTTACAGAGTGATATTGTTGAATTACGTAAGAAAACAACTGCACTACAGAAAAGTGCCTCAAAAACTTTAAATAAGGGGAAAAGACTCAAAGCTTCAAAAGCTGTTGAAGTTGAATTTCCAAAAAATCAAAGACAACTTCTCCTAGGACTTATTTCATTGCAGGCGGGGAATCCTGATCAAGCAGTGGAAGATTTTAAGGAGATTATAAAGCAGAAAAAACCAACTCAATTCAAAGCTCAAATCCTTTTGGCAGTCGCTCATAGTTTTTTAGCACAGGGATACGCCAAACAAGCCGCATCGCATTATGGCACATTTCTTCGTGAATATCCAAAAAGCCGTCACATACCTCAAGCATTATACTATTTAGGGGAAGCAATGCGGAAACTTGGTGAGAAAAAAAAACAAAAAGTGTTATGGAAGGAATTGATAAATAAATTTCCAAAATCATCATTTGCCAATCGAGCAAAAAAATAATCGCAGTTCCACGCAGCATCCAATCAATTCGATATCATGAAAATGAATACTTTAGGAAAATCCGGAATTGAAGTCGGTTGCTTAGGACTGGGTACAATGACATTTGGTGAGCAGAATACTCAAGAGGAAGCTTTTGCACAAATGGATTGCGCGCTGGCTGCAGGGGTAAATCTGTTTGACACAGCTGAAATGTATCCAGTACCTCCGAAGGAAAAAACTTTCACCAAGTCAGAAAAAATTATCGGCAAATGGATGAAGCAACGGAAATGCCGAGAACGCCTTGTTCTCGCAACAAAAATTGTGGGACCTACTTCGGCATCCCGCGGAATGAGTGGTTATATTAGAGATGGAATTAATCATCTTACCAATGAAAATATCAACAAAGCACTAGAAGGAAGTTTAGGCCGGCTCGGGACAGACACGATTGATCTCTATCAAATTCACTGGCCGGACAGAGATGTTAATATTTTCGGTCAGCGGGAATTCACTTATCCACAGGATGAAGACATAGAAAATGTAGAAATATCGGAAACTCTTGAAACTTTGGAAAAACTCCGACAGGCTGGTAAAATTCGGGCTTTCGGAATTTCCAATGAAACACCTTGGGGAGTAATGCATTATCTGAGTCTGGCGGAGAAAAACGATTGGGAAAGAGTTGTCAGTATTCAAAATTCTTATAATTTACTAAACCGTAGCTTTGAATCAGGATTGGCTGAAATCACATTTCGTGAATCTGTCGGCCTACTGGCGTATTCTCCGCTGGCTTTTGGGACATTGACCGGAAAATATCTAGACGGTCTAAAACCAGCACGGGCACGTTTAACTTTGTATTCCCGTTTTCAACGCTACCAGACAAAAAATGCACTTAAAGCGACTCGTGAGTATGTGCGGCTTGCGAGAGAATTCGCTTTGGATCCAGCACAAATGGCTTTGGCTTTTGTACGGACACGATCCTTTACGACCAGCGTAATTCTCGGGGCCACCACAGTCAAACAGTTGGAATCAAATCTGGCCGGCGCAGAATTGGAGCTTTCATCTGAAGTGCTGGACGCAATTGATGAAATTCATAACCGCATTCCCAATCCGTGTCCCTGATAAGATTTCCCTAAACTTGGCTAACGCCAGCGGTAGCCAAGGAGTATTCTGTTACCTTCTACACGCTGATCGGGAAGATTACCGAAAATGATTTTTTCGCTTTTTTCATTGTACCATGACAAAGACCAGCCGGATTCACTCTCGAGTCCCAAACCCCATCCACTTCCGGTGCTCCATTTAATTCCTGAATAAGAACCCAGCGATAGGGATTCAATCCATGTCAGAAAATATTGTCCTCCATGTACTCCAATAAATAATGGCCCCATCCATGCTCGAAATTCTGCTCCCATGATACCGGCTTTGTAATATTCATATTTTGTGTTGTCGGGCAATACGCCTTTTCCACCGAATTCTGTCCCGAAAAGCGAGAAAGAAAAAGAACCACCCAAAGTGAACTGATAATCATATTGTCCACCGCCTATTTTAGAAGTCTGATATTCTATCTCAGTGTTATAATTAACAGCTTTTAATTGTCCAAAATCCAGAAATAGCCCCAACCCCTCACCCGGGCCTGCCTGCAGGAAGGATGACCAAAATAGTAAAACAACTCCTAAAAGAAATGTAAATTTGAGTTTCATTGCTATTTTTTCCCTTGTTGAAGTGTATCTTTAAAAATGTTTGATAGCATTCATGTACTTTGCAGCTTCAATAATTCCGTTTATCGTTAGCGGTTCCATCCTAAAAATTTTTTGGACATAAGGCGCAACCGTTCGGTTCCAGTATTGTTTTGGAGTAGGGTTTATCCAGACTACATAGGGAAAGTGCTCTTGAATGGTTTTCAAATTTACCAAGCTTGGCGTCGAGGATTCTTCCCGAAATTCAATTGAGCCAAATGGTGACAACAATTCATGAGGTGCCATATATGAGTCCCCAACAATGAATACGCGGTAATCTGGACTGTTCTCCATTACTTTCCGAAGAGTTAGGGGTTTGCGCCTGGCTTCGTCTTCATAAACCTGATCGTAAATTGCATTGTGAAAATAATAAGTTTTTAAGTCCTGTGGAAAGCGGCGTTTGATTTTTGCAAACAGTGTTTGAACTTTTTGGGCATGAATCCACATTGAATTTCCACCATTGTCCAGCAAAAGTAAAACTTGCGTACGGTCATGCTGTTCGCTCAAGAAATGGGGAATGACAATTCCGGCATTGCGTCCGGTTTCTTCAATAGTGCGTTTCACATTCAGTTTTCTGTCAGGATGCATATCCTCAATGTTTCGGAGTGCCTGCAGTGCAGCATCCATATTGTTATCAGTAATCGGCGCATCCAGATCAACCGGATAAAATGAGGGATCCCCAAGTACCTTGCGCGCTGTTCCCGCATGAGCGGGTCCTCCTATCCGGATTCCATTCAACCCCTTTCCGGAATGCCCGTAAGGCGAAAAACCATGACTGCCGACCCAGTGTCCACCTCCGCTATGAGATGTTTTTTGCTTTTCCATTACACGCTTCATGCGTTCCATCAACTCCTCCAGAGAAATTTTTGAATAATCCACCATCTTATCACTAACCTGCAGTGGAACCGTAGATCCTTTTTGCCCTCGATCAGTCAAATCCGGATTATCCTTATCAAGGTGTTTCCGCGCATCCAGTTCTTTCTGGATATTAGCCTGCAAATCCGACTGAAGTGTTTCATTTAAAAATTCGTCTATCAGTTTTTCGTAATCAAACTCACTTGCGATTTTTCCAGTTTCCAGTTTTTGGCTGAGCCACTGTTCAAATGCGGAAGAGTTACGGATCGCATCGTCAATACTGTTATAGTTGGTTGAATCGATTCCTAAAAAATGGTCCCAGAACGCAAGTGTGTAGGGTGCGATTTCACGCCTCGATTTACAAATCAAATGTTGTCCGATGTCAAACAGTGAACCGAGATTGGTGATCAACCCAATTTCCATGGTACGATACAGTTCCATCAGGACACGTACATCTGTATTAAAACCGTAGCGTCTTAGAGTTTGTGGAAAACTTGAAAACAATTTAAGTTTATGGATTAATGTTCTTTGTCTGCTTTTGAAAAATTATCTGGAATTCTGGATTTGCAGAATCACAACATAATTCCCGAATTTCAGCATAGTTTCGGGAAGAGGGGGAAACTGAATTTCTTCCAAAGACATAATTGCAGTATCATCGAAATCATGTGAACCGCTGCTTTTAATAATTTTTTGATTAACAACTGCACCTGACGGATCGATGGTAACTTCAAGCTGCACATACATTCCACTGCGGAATATTTGAAGTGCATATGTTACATCAATCAGCAATTTACTGATTTGGCGATTATATGAATTACGGTCCACAATATAAGGATCCTTCACAGGCGCTTCCTTCACAGGCACTTCGGGATCTTTATCTTCATAAAGATCAGGGCTCTTTGCTTGTTTCTGATTTTCAGCTTCTTCCGGCAAAGAAATTTCTTCCCTCTGTGGCGCGACTTTTTCAGAGGCAATTGCTTCTTTTCGCGGAGCAATGACTTTGCCTGCTATTTTGTCAAGCATCCTTTCTACTATAAAATCCACCTTCAGTTTCAATTTTTCAAGATTACATTCAAGACAAGTCTGAGTAACTATTCCCCTTGTAATTTCAGGTTGTGACAATGACGTAAGTTTTAAAATAAGTTGCGTTTCTGTTTTGCTTCGAACAAGCTGAAAGAAAAAAAGTTCCTCTGTATTGAACTGCTGACGTAAATTCTTCACAAAACTTAAAATACTCCTTACGCATTTACTGCTGGTGCAGTCTTCAATATCAATGCTGGTAAATCCCTGCTCCGAAATCAACTCCAAAATTTTGTGCGAAACAAGATGGTAGCTCTTATTCAAATTTTCTCTGAAACGGTTAAAGAGGATTTGTTGTTCTGCGGGAGACACTTGTCCAATTACTGAAATGGGGCCGACAATTGCGATCGTGGATTTTGCGAAACTGTTACTTGAAAAAAAGAGTAAACTAATTAAGAGATTTAGCGACAGATATAAGTATAATAATTTATGTGTTTTCATAATATTTCTTGCTGAATTATAGATTTTACGAATCCTCTTTTAATCTGTTTAAATCATTATAAACTAAATAACGAAAAAATAATGCTATAGAATTAATTAAAGTATTGACAGTAAATAGTTTTGGGGTTAGTATTAACAGCTTTGCAGGAGTGAACGCAAGTTCTTTGAAAAGGGAATCAGAAGAGACAGAAAGCCTGTTCCTATCCATCCTAAGAGGTGGATAGACGTTAATTTTTTGTATATTCAGGATTTATTCTGAGTATAGCAAATCCCGGAGTTTATCTTCGGGTTCAGTAAAAGCATAGGATTATAACTTGAGAGTTTGATCCTGGCTCAGGACGAACGCTGGCGGCATGCCTAATACATGCAAGTCGAACGAGAAAGTTCCTTCGGGGACGATTAAAGTGGCGCACGGGTGAGTAACGCGTAGACAATCTGCCCTTCAGTCTGGGACAACTTTTCGAAAGGAGAGCTAATACCGGATGACAATATAACACATAAGTGTCATATTTGAAAGCTCCGGCGCTGAAGGAGGGGTCTGCGTCCCATTAGCTAGTTGGTAAGGTAAAGGCTTACCAAGGCAACGATGGGTAGCGGGTTTGAGAGGACGATCCGCCACACTGGAACTGAGACACGGTCCAGACTCCTACGGGAGGCAGCAGTAGGGAATATTGCACAATGGAGGAAACTCTGATGCAGCAATGTCGCGTGAGTGAAGAAGGCCCTTGGGTCGTAAAGCTCTTTTATGGGGGAAGATGATGACG